>JBAVAV010000284.1:0-4775 GCA_049585895.1 Candidatus Sulfotelmatobacter sp.
GCATGTATCAGGTCGGGAAACTTAATGGCGTCCTGAATAAAAAATACTGGGATGTTATTGCCGACAAGATCGAAGTTGCCTTCCTGGGTATAAAACTTGACCGCGAAGCCTCGAACGTCGCGGGGCAAATCTACCGATCCAGCTCCTCCAGCGACCGTGGAAAAACGGGCGAACACCGGCGTCTTCACCTTTGGGCTTGCCAGGAAAGCGGCACTGGTCACGTGGGCCATGGATTTGTAAGGCTGAAAATAGCCGTGCGCCGCAGAGCCCCTGGCGTGCACAATCCGCTCTGGGATGCGCTCATGATCGAAGTGCGTGATCTTTTCACGCAAGATGAAATCTTCGAGGAGCGTGGGGCCGCGTCCACCAGCCTTCAAGGAATTCTGGTCGTCGGAGAGGGGCAGCCCTTGATTGGTGGTCAGGAGTTCGCCGTTTTTTGAAACTTGTTGATGGGTCTCACCGCCTTTGGAAGTGGCGGTCTTAGGGGAAGCAAAAGTTTTTTGGGGCACAATTTACGGTACCATCTTCGAGCAAAATGTTCAAAGGCCGCGCGGAAAAAAGGTGTAGTCGGCGAGAATGTTTCTGCGAGGCGCAGGTCTAAAGAGTGAGCTAAATCTCTTGAAAGCAATGCCGGGGACCACAGGACTCTGCCTGGACGACGTTGCGTGAATAGGACCCTAGGCGCCGTCCGCCCCATCATTGCCATGCTTCCCGGCTGCGATCTTCGGTCCGGCCTCTTGCCCGTGACTACTGATCGACTGAAGTGATTTTTCTGTCCGCAGGTCTGAAATACCACGATATTACAGTTAAGATTAGAAGTACCAACGCCGGAACATTGGCGGTCATCGAATCACCCGAGGCGATATGTGAAATTATCGCTCCCGACATGGCAAAGAAAAAACCTGCATAAGCCCATTCCTTTAGTAAAGGAAATTAGGAATAAGCAAGGCTACAACTCCCAAAATCTTCCAAACCCCTATTAAAAGATAGACGGGATAGCCCAAATGCGTAATACCATATACCCCCGGCGGCGCGATGGATCCTTCCGCTTTCGTTTTGAATAACTGTAATGTTCCAGTTGACAGCATTCCCAATGCTAGCCAGGCAGTAGAAATCCAATAGGTGATCTTGTTTCTCTTTGTGATAGATCCTCCTCGCTTCATGACTCTTGAGCCGCCTGACGCGGCTTGTTAGGGGTTTCAATGCCGAACTGCTTTGCGTACTCCGCGTTCAGCCGCTGCCAGCCGCTGAACTTCATGATCTCAGCGTCTACCATGCGTCCAATCGGATCACCCGCGTTCGTCGCGTGGGGCGCAGCGGGCTGGCATATAAGCTTCGACGTCCTTGAGCGGTTCCTGTCGCGCGGGATCGATCAGTAAGAGGCGGGAGCAAAGCAACGCGCTAGAAATGATCTCACCGGCGGAAAAGCGATGTCGGCGAGCAGTTCGAGGTATTTTCCTGCCCGGCGTCGATGCAGGAATGAGCCGAATGTCTTGGAAGGAATGGCGGGGACGACGGGACTCGAACCCGCGGCCTCTGCCGTGACAGGGCAGCGTTCTAACCAACTGAACTACGTCCCCACTTGCCAAATCAACAGTATGCAAAACCCCAATGTTCGTGCGGGCTATAATTGCATATCGTGCATTCTTTGCGCGGAACGACCTGGATTGCTCTCATTTCCGTCCGAACCGCCCATGAACCGCCAGTAAAAAACCACAGAAACTTTTCACAACCAGAGTTATCGTAACAGCTTCTCAGAGAACGCGAAAGCCCTCAGTACTCTCTCACGCGGAGGTGCGTCGGCTTTATACGGCCAGCTCGTTCAGTGCGTCTCCCTGAGCGTTGAACCTCCGGCTTGATCTCGAGCACGCTCCCGCCGCCGTAAGCGCCGCCCGAGAATGTCGTGCCGTAGAGATTGCCGGTAGCGTCGCGGATCATACCCGCAAACGGTTATCTGGCCATCTGTGCCAATCGAAAAGATGGTGGGCAGTGCAGGACTCGAACCTGCGACCTCCTGCTTGTAAGGCAGGCGCTCTAACCAGCTGAGCTAACCGCCCCTCGTGCCTTCACTTAAAACCGATGCATCCGCAAACTCAAAAGGATTGAGCCCCGGAAACGCGATGAGGGTATTCGCGCAAGCGCGGATGCATAAGTATACGTGAGTAGTTAGAAAAACCGTCAACGCGTGCCATGCCAATCGCAAAAGTACGCTAGGCGTCGCGGTCAATCAACCACCGTAAACCTCCGCCCTGCTAGACTGGCGCAGTGCGCCGGCTGATCGTCAATGCGGATGATTTTGGCTTCACCTCCGGCGTCAATCGCGCCATCGTTGAGGCGCACGCGCGCGGGGTGGTGACTTCCTCCTCTTTGATGGCGAACGGTCGAGCCTTCGCGGAGGCGGCGCAGCTGGCCCGGACAGTTCCGAATCTCAGCGTCGGCTGCCACGTCGTCTTGATTGACGGCGAACCTGTGCTTGACCCGCGGCAGATCACTACCCTGGCAAGCAATGCCGGCAGCGCCTCTGGTGCGGGACATTTTCGCGATGGTCTCAAGTCTTTTGCAGCCCGCGCCCTGGCGGGCCGACTGGATGCCGGGCAGATCGAAGCCGAAGCCTGTGCGCAGATTCGTAAAATCCAATCTGCCGGTATCGTGGTCTCGCACATCGACACACACAAGCATACTCATTTGTTTCCCTCTGTATTGAAACCGCTGTTGCGGGCGGCTCAAGCCAGCGGTGTAGGTGCCATTCGCAATCCGTTTGGTCCCCGCAGGCCGCTCAGTTCAAAACAGCTTATGACCCGCCCCGGATTGTGGACGCGCTACGCGGAAGTCCGCATCCTGCGCGCGTTTGCGGGCGGTTTCGTCCAAACCGTGAAACGGGAGGGCTTCGCTACACCCGACGGAACTTTGGGAATCGTAGTGACCGGCGCCCTTAACGGGAGCATGTTCCGCGCAATTGCGGCATCCATTCCTGAGGGCACGTGGGAGTTTGTCTGCCACCCTGGCTACAACGACGAGCATCTCCGGGCCGCCAAAACACGCCTGCGCGAGTCGCGCGAAACCGAACTGCGCGTTCTGACCACGCCCGAGGCACGGCAACTTCTCTCACAAGAAGGTATCGAGCTCATTTCCTATCGCGACCTCATTTCCTCAGGAATGGCCCCCAACTAGCTCACCGAATTACCTTCGTAACAATTAGAACCTTTCACCGGTAGTATCATGAATCTTAATTCTTGCTAGGGAGGAATTCGGCTCGATGTCTTCAGGGGCAGCCCCACGTACGACCTTGGATTTGCGTGTACGCGTGTGGGGCATGGGCGCAAACGACCAGCCTTTCTTTCAGAACGCCAACGCACAGAATGTAAGCGCTACAGGAGCCTGCATCTATGGGCTGGAGCAACGGCTCAAGGTAGGCGACGTCATCGGGATTCAATACGAGACGAAGAAGGCGCGCTGCAAGGTGATTTGGGTGACCGACGCCGGGGGGCTGAAAAAAATTACGGTTGGCATTCATTTGGTGGCCGATCAGGAGTGTCCCTGGCTATCGCAGGTGTCGCCAGAATCAGTTTCAAATTCACCCATTCCCCGCCACGATAACCGCAGACGCTGCAGCCGCCACAGGATTTCTTTCCCGCTGGAGCTGCGCGACGAGCGCGTGAATACGCCCATGCGGATGAACGCCACCGACATCAGCGGTAACGGTTGTTATGTTGAGACGGTCATGCCGCTGCAGGTCGGCATCACGCTCAAGGCTGATTTCTGGATCGACAAGGAGCATGTTATGACTTCCGCAACCGTGCGCACACGGGACCCGGGGGTGGGCATGGGTATCGAATTCACGGGGATGACCGAGGACGCCAAGAAACGCTTCCAGGCCTTCCTGAACAAGATCGACCCTAGCAATTTGGCCCAGGCTCAGAACACCTTCAAGTAACCGTAAGGTTTGTCTGCCACTCAACGGATCCTAACCCCGCGTGTAAAATCTGCATCCGCAACTCTTTCCAGCCATCGAATCCACAGACCGGAGTAAAAAGGGCGGAGCTCGCGGAATGAAGATCGGCATTACCTGTTATCCCACCTACGGCGGCAGCGGCGTGGTCGCTACCGAGCTTGGGCTTGAGCTGGCGCTGCGCGGCCATGAAATTCATTTCATCTCCTATGCCCAACCCATCCGCCTGCGCGGTCAGGAACCGAACATTCATTATCACGAAGTCGAGGTCTCGCGGTACCCGCTGTTTGATTACCCTCCCTATGATCTGGCGCTGGCCACGCGGATGGCAGAGGTCGCGCAGTTGTACGACCTTGACTTGCTGCACGTGCACTACGCGATTCCGCATTCCGTGAGCGCATTGCTCGCGCGCCAGATGCTGGCGGAGGGTCCGCGAGGGCGCCGCCTGCCATTCGTGACCACGTTGCACGGCACCGACATTACGCTGGTGGGCCTCGACCGCTCCTACCTTCCCATCACGCGTTATTCCATCGACCAGAGCGACGGGGTTACCGCCATCTCCAACTACCTTCGCGATCGGACCATGCGCGTCTTCGATGTAAAGAAACCGATCGAAGTGATCTACAACTCCGTGAATTGCGATGTATATTGCCGGCCTTCCAATGTGGCGGAGCGGCGCGCGGAGTATGCGCCCAAGAATGAACGCATCCTGGTCCATCTTTCCAATTTTCGCCCGGTGAAGCGTGTGCCGGATGTGATCGAGATCTTTGATCGCGTGCGCAAGCGGATGCCGGCAAAGCTGCTCTTGATCGGCGACGGTCCGGAC
>JBAVAV010000285.1:0-10084 GCA_049585895.1 Candidatus Sulfotelmatobacter sp.
CTTGCGGACAGTGGTGATGGCTTCGGCCTGCTGGTCGCGGAACGTTGGGGCGGCGACGTCGAAGACGGCGGCAAGATATTCGGGTGAGAAATCTTCGCGCAGCTTACGCAGCATGTTGACGAAAACGAAGATGGCGGCGGTGGGCAGGCCACTTTTCGTTGACATGGGCCGCTGCCGCGCCATCGCGTGATAGGCGCGGAAGATGAACGACATCGTATCCATGAGGAAGATGCGGCCATGGGTGGAGGGTGCTCCGCTGGAATGCGGTTCCGAAGATTGTTTGCGGGGAGGCAACCTGGTTAGTTTAACAGCAGAGATACGGGCTAGAGATCGACGCGGAATTCAGCGTGAACGATTTTCTTTGCCTCGCCGCCGGAGTGGTTGCGAAAGACCACGCAATATCTCGCAGGCCGATCAAACGTGGCGGCAAGGTCGACCTGCACTTGCTGGCTGTGAGAAGACTCCACAAAGAAAAGGACATTGACCGGGCGGCCGCTGAGAAGCGCGGCGTATTCTGCTTCGCGGATGAGGAGGAATTCCACGTCCGGGGTTTCATCGCTCGATTCGGAACCCTCTTGCTTCACAAAGGATTGATAGGATCCCCGTAGTTGAGGGTTGCTGGCGTGGGCGGGAATCTCAAAGGCAAACTTCGCTGTGCTCTTAAGGGCGAATGTCTTGCGCAAAAAGTCAAGGCTCGTGCCTGCGGGCGAATCGACGATACGATCGCTGGGAAACGGACCGTGGGGGGCTGCCGGTTGAGCCGGAACTTCTGACGCAGGGTGTTGCTGCATATAGTCTGCCAGCGGTCCTCGCAGGGCTATTAAGGGCTCGCCTTGTTCCACTGGCGGCTTTCGTTCCGCCGGCTGGGGTGGTTCGATAATCGGCGGATTTGTTGTCGCGAAGTATGGCCGTATAAAGGCATAAGCGGCACAAACTACGCAACCGACCAACAGCCACTCTAGGAGCTTCTTCATAACGCACGCCAACTGTGAGGTTACCCCGGCGCAAGCGATGCTTCCAGCCGCCTCTCGGTTACTGACATTACTTCGGTTTGCGATTCGGTGATGGAGAAGGTTTGATTTCGCTGCGCGTGGACCGCCCAGCCGAACAGCGGTCAGATTTCAATACGCTTCGTCCCATTCCCACTCGGTTCCTTTCCCCTGTTCCCGGTATTACACTGATTTGTCAAAGCCCGCGTTTATCAGCGACAATCCCCGGCAAAGAAAAGTCTGCGACCGAAGTGACTGAGGGAGTATCTGAGGAATCCATGACGACCGCAACTCGCACCAACCCGCTCTCTTATCTCACCGGCCAACTCAACGAACTCAAGGCCAAGGGCACGCACTTCAAGCTGCGCGTTCTGGAGGACGAGCAGGCGCCGGTGTGCACCTTCGACGGGAAGAAAGTCATCAACTTGGCGTCGAACAATTATCTGGGGCTGACTACGCATCCCAAACTTCGCGAGGCGGCGCTTGAGGCGACGCGAAAATACGGCGTGGGCTCGGGGGCGGTGCGCACCATTGCGGGCACGATGAAGATCCACATGGAGCTTGAAGAAAAGATCGCGCGCTTCAAGAACGTTGAGGCGTGCGTGGTCTTCCAGTCGGGCTTCGCGGCCAACGCGGGGACGGTGTCGGCGGTGCTGGGCAAAGAGGATTTCATCGTCTCCGATGCTCTGAATCATGCCTCGATCATCGATGGCGCGCGTCTGTCGCGGGCGAAGATTCTGGTCTTCCGCCACAAAGACGTCGCTCACGCGGAAGAACAACTGGCCAGCGTGAAAGACGAGCCCGGCAAGAAGTTGCTGATCACCGACGGCGTGTTCTCGATGGATGGCGACATTGGCCCGCTGCCGGCGCTCTGCGATTTGGCCGAAAAATATGGCGCTGTAATGATGGTCGACGACGCGCATGCTTCCGGCGTTCTGGGCCGCAACGGACGCGGCACAGTTGATCACTTTAACGTGCACGGACGCGTGGATATTCAGGTCGGGACTTTGTCGAAAGCGATTGGGGCGCTGGGCGGATATGTGTGCGGAACCCGCGATCTGATTGATTTCCTCTATCACCGCGCGCGGCCGTTTTTATTTTCGACGTCGCATCCGCCGTCGGTGGCGGCGACCTGCATTGCGGCGTTCGAGGTTCTGGAGAACGAACCTGAGCGCATGGAACGTCTCTGGGAGAACACGCGTTTCTGGAAGAAAGAGCTCGGCCTGCTCGGATTCGATATCGGCGGGCGCAGCACTCCAGCCAGCGAAACTCCGATCACTCCGATTATCATCGGCGACGGCAAGTTGACCATGGACTTCTCCCGCGAGCTGTTCAAAGAAGGCGTGCTCGGCACTGGCATCGCCTCCCCCACGGTGCCGGAGGGCAAGGCCCGGATCCGCACCATCATGACGGCGACGCACACGAAGGAGGAGTTGGAGCAGGCATTATCCGTGCTCAAACAAGTGGGCAAGCGAATGGGGATTGTCAACTGATCAATCTCCGCGATGCACAATCTTTCCGCTCACAATCGTCGCCACCACTTTCCCCGTGAACTGCCAGCCGTCGAATGGCGTGTTCCGCGACAACGACCGTGACTTGGCAGCTTCGAACGTCCAGCGCTTCTTGGGATCGAAGATGGTCACGTCGGCGAAGTTGCCCCGTGCTAGCGATCCGCGTCCGCGGAGATCGAAGACACGCGCGGGACCGGCGGTGAAGAGTTCAACGATGCGTGTCAGAGGAATTTTGTGTTCGCGGTGAAGTTTGGTGATGGCCAAAGCCAGCGCAGTTTCCAGGCCGGTGATGCCGAACGCGGCGCGTTCGAATTCGACCTCTTTTTCATGCGAGGCGTGAGGGGCGTGGTCGGTAGCGATGGCGTCCACGGTTCCATCGGCGAGCGCCACTACAATGGCCTCGCGGTCGGAAGCTGAGCGGAGTGGCGGATTCATCTTGAAGTTCGAGTTGTATTCGCCAACGTCTTCGTCGAGCAGGGTGAAGTGGTGCGGCGTGACTTCACAGGTCACCCGGCAGGTGACGCGGGCACTATGACTGGCGCGCTTGCCGCGACGCACGGCCTTCAGCGCATCGGAGGTAGACAGATGCGCCACGTGCAGCCGTGACTCCCGAATCTGCCGCGCCAAAGTCACGTCGCGGTCGACGATGGCGGCTTCGGCGGCGGCCCCCATGCCGCGCAAGCCAAGACGAAAGCTGGTGACCCCTGCATGCATCGAGCAATGTTCCGTGACGCGCGTGTCTTCGGCATGTTGCACCACAGGGAAGTTCAACTCAGCGCCGAGGTGTAGAGCGGCACGCATGATCTCGTCGTCGAGGATGGGCCTGCCGTCGTCGGTCACTGCGACGGCCCCGGCGCGTTGCAGGGCAGAGAAGTCGGTGAGCGTTGCGCCACGAGAACCCTGGGTAGCGGCCGCGACCGGAAAAACATTCACCACTGCCCCGCGCTCTGGATTGCGTACCCACGCGACCAGTTCTGGCGTATCGACCACGGGCGCGGTATTAGGCATAGTGCAGATGGAAGTAAAACCTCCGGCCGCCGCGGCCGCGGTGCCCGTGGCGATGGTCTCCTTGTAGCTTTGGCCGGGCTCACGAAGGTGTACGTGAAGATCGATAAAGCCGGGGGCAACAATTAGTCCGCGCGCATCGAATTTTTCATCGGCGCTGCCCCGGATATTATTGGGCAGCGCGACTTCTGCAACGCGGCCATCGCGCAGCAGCACGTCCATGGGCGCGTTGATCTTCGCCGCGGGATCGATGAGATGGCCGCCTTTGATGAGGAGCGAGCCCGGTTTGGATTTGTGGTTCGGCATTTCTATCGATCGGCGTAGGTCTGCGGCAATCCGTGGCTCATCTTGCTTTTCCTAACGCGCGTGCCAGAATCGCCATACGCGTGGGAACACCATTGTGGACTTCGTCGACAATTACGGATTGCGGACCGTCGGCGACCTCGGCGGTGAGTTCCAGGCCGCGGATGATCGGTCCCGGATGCATCACAATCGCGTCGCGCCGGGCCAGCTTCAGGCGTGCTGTGTTCATCTGGTAGCGCGCGATATAGTCGTGCAGCCGGATTTTATGGCCGGCGAGCCGCTCTTTTTGGACACGCAACAGCATGATCACGTCGGTTCCGCGCAACGCGTCTTCAATGTGGCGTGTGACGCGTAATCCGGGGGCCAACGTGGCCGCAACTTCGGGCACAAAATCGGGCGGGCCGCAAAGGGTGATCTTCACTCCAAACTTGGTGAGCAGGTGACAGGCGCTGCGCGCCACGCGGCTGTGGAAGATGTCGCCGATAATCGTGGCCTGCAGCCCTTTGAATGATTTCTTATGCTTCAAGATGGTGAAGGCATCGAGCAGCGCTTGGGACGGATGTTCATGCATGCCATCTCCGGCGTTGATGATGGGAATGTCGAGGTGCTGCGCCATCAAATGCGGCGCGCCGGCTGCCGGATGGCGGATCACGATGGCGTCCGCGCCGACGGCGCGAAGTGTGTACCCCGTATCGAGGAGCGACTCGCCTTTTTCGATGCTGGATCCCGAGGACTGAACCAGCGTGGTGATCGCGCCCAGGGACTTGGCGGCGAACTCGAACGAAGAACGAGTGCGGGTGGAGGACTCGTAAAATAAAAGCACAATGCGCTTGCCGCGCAGAAGCGGCCGGGCCTTCAGCGGATTTATGCGGCGGGCCAGCTTGAGCAGACCCAGAATGTCCTTCGCCTCCAGGTGTTCGATCCCCAGAAGCGAACCGCGCGCGGGCTTATTTATCACGGGAGAATGCAAACGCAGCATCATACGCGGCGCGCGCAGACGCTGCAAGGCCAAGGCGAAGATGCTGTTAGATGCTCCAAGATGATGTCACCCCATACGCCGACAGGTTCTTCACCCTCAGCAGGGCAAAAGACTGCAGAGTCACCCTGCTGCAGCGCTTATACCGCCACTTCCGAGGTGGCTTCGAGCAGGCTCCGAGTGTACGGATGCGCGGGACGCCCGATGACTTGCTCAGTACGATCCACTTCCACGATCTTTCCGCGATACATTACGGCGATGCGTGTCGAAAGATAGCGCACCACCGGCATCGAGTGAGAAATGAACAGGTAGGTCAAGCCGAAGTCGCGCTGCAGTTGGGCGAGCAGGTTGACGATCTGCGCGCCCACGCTCACATCGAGCGCGGAGACGGGCTCGTCGGCGACTATGAATTTGGGACGAAGAGCCAGGGCCCGGGCGATCCCGATGCGCTGCCGCTGTCCGCCGGAAAATTCGTGTGGGAAGCGGCGCAGGGCAGATTCATCCAGGCCGACAGCGCGGAGAAGTTCGGCAACGGCGGCGCGAATGGCGTCCTTGGAAAGCCCACCCGGTTGCAAGGAGCGCGACAAGGGCGGGGCATCCGCATCATTTGTGCTCCGGTGAATGAGCAGCGGTTCGGCGACGATGTCCTCGACGCGGAAGCGGGGATCGAGCGAGGCGAAGGGATCCTGAAAGATGATTTGCATCTCGCGGCGCAGGCGGCGCACTTCGCCGCGTCCGGCGGCAAGCAGGTCGCGGCCCTCGAAGCGGATGCTGCCCGAGCTAGGCTCGATCAAGCGGAGGATGAGGCGTCCCAGGGTGCTCTTGCCTGAGCCGGATTCGCCAACCAGCCCGAGAGTTTCGCCGGCATGGATGTCGAGCGAAACTTCATCGACGGCCCGGACTTCTCTTGCCATCTCTGCCCCGCTTTTTGCACCGAAGAGAGATTCGCTGGGAGGGAAGACCTTGGTCAGATTGCGGATTTCGACGAGCGCCACGCTGTGATGCTAGCAGCAACGACACCGGGTCGCGAGTACTGAGCCGAAGTCGGGACGGATAACACAAATAAAGGCCCAAACTTTTGTGAGCATAAATAACGCATCCTGCCCGTTGAACTCCTACTTCGCCGCGATCATTGGCACTGCAGCCAAAGCAATGCAGATGCCGGCGAGCTTCCAGGGCGTGAAGTGTTCTTTTAGGAAGAGGCGGGCGAGGAGCACAGTGACGGCCGGATAGAGCGACGAGAGCACGACAGCTTCGTCGAGGCGTCCGGACTGGCTGGCGCGAACGAAGAGCATGGTTCCGAGAGAGTCGAAGCAGCCGGTGAGCACGGCCCAGCGGATGCCTGCTGCGGTAATCTCCCGGAATCGGCCTTGCACGAGAACGATCAGCCCGGTGATCAGCAGGCCGCCGGTGCGGGTAAGCGAAGCGATCCACACGACGGAGCTGCTACCACCCTGCCGCACGCAAAGATAGAATCCGGCGAAGCCAATTCCGGCCAGGACAGCGAGTTTGATGTTCTCCGGCGTGGTGTCCTCTTCGCTGCGGCTGATGAGCCAGAGGCCAACGGCGGCGAGGCCATAGCCGAGGATACGGATCGAGCTGGGGAAGCCCTCGGTAATCATCGAGAAAAAAGTCGGAATCGCTGCGCCCAAGACCGCGGCGACAGGGGCGGCCAAGCCCATCTTTCCCGAAGAAAGCGCGCGGTAGAAAATCGCGAGCGCAGCACCGCCGGAGATGCCCCCGGCCAGACCCCACGCTGCGCTGTGAGCAGAAGGAAGCGCCGGATGAGTGGCGCCGACAAGCGTGGTCATCATGAGCAGGCCGCCCGCGTTGACGATACTGGTGAAGAGGAAGGCGTTGGCGCGACGGGTGGCGTATCCGCCGAGAAAGTCGCTGGTGCCCCAGGCGAGGACTGCGGTGAGACTATACGCAGCGGGAGCAAGTGGAGCGGCAAACATGAACGACGAGAGTAACACGGGAACGAAGTGGCGCGTGGCTGCGGGCGCCCGGGAAGAAATTGACTCTCGCCATGCGCCGCTCTACCATAGCCAATTCAGGCAGCTAGGCAGCTGCGCCAACGAGTGCTCTGCCAGGCATAGTTGTCTTGACATTGATCCCCAGCATGATCGTCCTAAGAGGATCGCCCTAAAATGATCGGCCAAATCGTCTCTCACTATCGGATGCTGGAGCTGCTGGGCGGTGGCGGCATGGGCGTGGTCTACAAGGCCGAGGACACGCGGCTGCACCGCTATGTGGCGCTCAAATTCCTGCCGGAAGAAGTTACGCGCGACGCCCAGGCGCTGAACCGTTTTCAGCGCGAGGCGCAGGCGGCTTCGGCGCTGAATCATCCCAACATCTGCACCGTCCATGACATCGGCGAAGCCGACGGTCGAGCGTTCATCGTCATGGAGTTCCTGGACGGGGTGACGTTGAAGCATGCCATCGACAACCGCCCGCTTGACCTGGATACGCTGCTCAAAGCATCGATCGATGTCACCGACGCGCTCGATGCGGCCCACGCCAAGGGCATTGTGCACCGGGACATCAAGCCGGCGAACCTGTTTCTAACCAGCCGTGGAGACGCGAAGATTCTTGACTTCGGGCTGGCGAAACTGGACTCGGCAGAGCCGGTAGACTTGGCTCAGACCAAGTCGGAGACGCGCCACCTCACCAACCCAGGTTCGACGGTAGGGACCGTGGCTTACATGTCGCCAGAACAGGCGCGCGGCAAGCTGCTGGATGCGCGTACCGACTTGTTTTCATTTGGCGCTGTGCTGTATGAAATGGCTACGGGAACGTTGCCCTTCCGGGGCGACACGACGGCTGTCCTGTTCGAATCGATCTTGCACAAAGCGCCCGTGTCCCCGGTACGCCTGAATCCGGACCTGCCGGGCGAGTTGGAACGCATCATCAACAAAGCTCTGGAGAAAGAACGCGACTTGCGTTACCAGCACGCTTCCGATATACGCGCGGATTTGAAGCGGCTGAAACGGGAACTGGAATCAGGCAGGACGCCAGTAGCCGCTGCGAAAGAAGAAACTCTGGGAAGCGGCACGCCGTCGCCGTCTTCGGGAACGTCAGCGAAGCGGGAATCGAGTGGAAGGGCGTCGGCTGCGGTTTCAAATTCGGGCAGCCCTGGTACGGTGGGTGTCTCGGAGCTGCCGAAATCGAGGGTGGCCGGCTGGGCAATCATGGGCCTCATTTTGATTGTAGGGGCCGGACTCGGCGCGTTCTACTACATGCACCGCCCGGCGCCGAAACTCACCGAAAAAGACACGATTGTGGTAGCAGACTTCGCCAACTCCACGGGCGATCCAGTATTTGACGACGCGCTCAAGCAGGCGCTCAGCGTCTCGCTGCGGCAGTCGCCGTTCTTGAATGTGCTCTCCGACGAAAAGGTGGCGGCCACGCTCCGGTTGATGACGCGCCCAGTCAACACACCTCTTACCCCGGACGTAACGCGCGAGCTTTGCCAGCGCGCCGACAGCAAGGCGTATATTGCCGGTTCCATCGCCAGTCTCGGCAGTCAATACGTCGTGGGACTTAAGGCGGTGAATTGTCTGAATGGAGACACGCTGGCGCAGGAACAGGCTACAGCGGCCGGCAAGGAGAAGGTGCTAGATGTGCTGGGCGAGGCTGCCGGGAAACTTCGCGCGCAACTGGGAGAATCGCTGGCCTCTGTGCAGAAATTCGACGCGCCGCTGGGGCAGGAGACTACGCCTTCCCTTGAAGCGTTGAAGGCAGCTTCCATTGGCAGGAAGATCGAGCGTGAGAAGGGTTCGGCGGCGGCGCTGCCTTTTTTTCAACATGCCATTGATCTGGATCCAAACTTTGCCACCGCCATTGAGGGCGTGGGGATTATGTACGGAAACGTCGGCCAGCCTACGCGAGGGAAAGAGTATCTGACCAAGGCCTTCGCCTTGCGGGACCGGGCCAGCGAGCGGGAAAAGCTGCACATCACATCAATGTATTACATGGCAGTCACAGGGGAACTGGATAAGGCCATCGAAACCTTCCGCGAGTGGGAAGAAAATTATCCCCGGGACGACATCGCTTACACCAACCTGTCAACTGTATACACGACGGAAGGCAGGATGGAACTCGGCGCGGATCAAGCGAGGATAGGATTGCGCTTAAATCCCGACAATGTGATTGGGGTGGGGAATCTGATGGGGTTCCTTGTTGGCTCCCAGCGCTACGACGAGGCGCGACAGTTGTACCAGCAGGCTCTGGGCCGCAAGCTGGATGACGATGCTTTGCACACCGTCATCTACGGGTTGGATTTCGTGCAGAAGGATAGCAAGGGCATGTCGGAGCAGGTAGCCTGGTTCGACGCGAGGCCCGAATTGCAGAATGAGATTCTGGGATTGGAATCGGACACAGAAGCTTACGTAGGGCACTTCATCAAAGCCCGGGATATTACGCGTCATGCCGCTGAATCCGCGATTCGGGCGGACAATAGGGAGTCGGCTGCGCTCTGGCAGCTCGTCGCCGCCTGGCGGGAATCGCTGGTGGGCAATCTGGAAGAGGCGAAGCGAGGAGCGGCCGCAGGCCTCGCAATAGCTCCTGAGAGCGAGGATGGCCAACAGTTGGCTTCTCTCATCCTGGCCCGGAGCGGCGACACGGTGAAGGCACGGGCGCTAGCACAGAAGCTCGCCCAGCAGTACCCGGTGCACACCCTTGTTCAGTCTTACTGGCTGCCCACGATTCAGGCCCAAATCGCATTGTCGAGCAAGGATGGGCAGGCGGCAATCGAGCAGTTGCAAAACACAGCGAACCTGGAGTTCGCTCTCGGAATTAGCAATGCGAATAATTCGTGCCTCAACCCGATCTATCTTCGCGGAGAGGCCTACCTGGCGACGGGGCAGGGTAGCGCTGCGGCGGGGGAGTTTCAAAAGATCATCGATCATCCCGGTCTTGTGTGGAATTCCATTACCGGCGCGCTGGCGCACTTGGAATTGGGTCGCGCCTACGCGCTTGCCGAGGACAAGACGAAAGCGCGAGCGGCATATCAGGATTTTCTGGCGCTTTGGAAAGATGCCGACCCTGACGTTCCCATCCTGAAAGAAGCAAGAGCTGAGTTCGCGAAGCTACAGTGAGCCTGATTAAGGATATCGGTGAGTCCGCGCGTAGCAACGCCGCGAGTTAGTGCTTTTCCGATTCTTCCCTCGCCAGACGGACCTTGGCGGCGTCGAGTTTTTTCTGCGTAGCGGCGAGCAGATCCATATCGAGTTCCGAGGCGACGGTCCGGTTCCACTCTGCGACAGCGCGCTCCCAGTGCGCCGCAGCCAGCTTCAGAC
>JBAVAV010000286.1:0-6020 GCA_049585895.1 Candidatus Sulfotelmatobacter sp.
ATTGGATAGTTGCCGATACGCCTCTAACAGGCACCGGCAGCGATTTTTCGGGCCTGTGGGACACGGTGTCAACGCCGGTGATTCCATTGGCTTTCAATTTTCAAGCGATTGGTTGGCAAGAGACAAACGCCGACACGCTCGCAGCAGGTGCTGTGCTCGGCTCGATCCCGTAGGCCAATAGCTGATCCAGGCTTTTCAAGTTACTTGCTGAAATGCTCACCCTTATAATTCAGTGCCTTAATCCCCAAGAACCTTGCCGTATCCCCTAACTCTTCTTCAATCCGCAGCAACTGGTTGTACTTGGCGATGCGGTCGGTGCGCGAGGCGGAGCCGGTTTTGATCTGTCCCGCGCCCGTTGCGACGGCGAGGTCCGCGATGAACGTGTCTTCGGTTTCGCCGGAGCGATGTGAGATCACCGAGGTGTAGCCGTTGCGCCGGGCGAGATCGATCGCGTCCAGAGTCTCGCTGACCGTGCCAATCTGATTTACTTTGATCAGAATCGAGTTGGCGACGTGTTTGTTGATTCCCTCTTGCAGAAATTGAACGTTGGTCACGAACAGGTCGTCGCCGACCAGCTGAATCCTGCCGCCGAGTTCTTTGGTCAGGTTCTGCCAGCCGTCCCAGTCGTCTTCGGATAAACCATCCTCCAGCGACACGATAGGATAATCGTTCACCCACTTCGCCCAGAAGCGCACCATGTCGTCGGAACTCTTGGCCGACTTGTCGGACTTCTTGAAGACGTACTTGCCGTCCTGATAAAACTCGCTGGCCGCGGGGTCGAGAGCGATGGCGATTTTTTCTCCGGGCTTGTACCCCGCTTGCTGAATCGCCTCCAGCACGACTTCAATGGCCTCGACGTTCGACTTCACCGAAGGAGCGAATCCGCCTTCATCGCCGACGGCGGTGTTGTAGCCGCGTTTCTTCAGCACGCCCTTGAGCGTATGGAAAACTTCCACGCCCCAGCGCAACGCCTCAGAGAACGAGGGCGCGCCCACCGGCATGACCATGAATTCCTGGAAGTCGACGTTGTTGTCGGCGTGTGCTCCGCCGTTGAGGATGTTCATCATGGGCGTGGGCAAAGTGTTGGCGCCCGCGCCGCCAAGATACCGGTAGAGAGGCATTCCATATTCCGCCGCAGCCGCACGCGCTGTCGCCATCGACACCGCCAGAATCGCGTTCGCTCCCAGACGACTTTTGTTTTCGGTGCCGTCCATTTCGATCATCTTTTGGTCGAGCCCGCGCTGGTCGAATGCATCCCAGTTTGCTAGCGCGTCGGCGATCTCACCGTTTACGTTCTCGACGGCCTTGAGCACACCCTTGCCGAGGTAAATCCGGGCATCGCCGTCGCGCAGTTCGACCGCCTCGTGCTCTCCCGTGGATGCACCGCTGGGCACGATGGCGCGGCCGAGGACTCCATCAGCCAGAATCACTTCCGCTTCCACCGTCGGGTTGCCGCGTGAATCCAGCACTTGCCGGGCGCGAGTTTCTATGATGTTGGACATTCGGCTTTGCTCTCTTTGGAATGAATTTTGAGGCTAAGTTCTGAGCGTGCCATCAAACACGCTCTACGAACCGTCGCAAAACTTCCGATTATATCGGATGGAGGAGAACGGCTTCGCGAACGACGCGGTACGCCTACGGTCCTCGCGCCCGGGACACCGCTTCGGCGTATCGAAACTGGCCATAGCTTCCGTGGTTCCCCGCATGCGACGCATGTTGTAGCAGCTCTTTACCTAAGCTAAAGTCAAAGACAACCATCGGGACATCGAGGAGGCGCACCAATGAAGAGAAAGTGGATGGCTCTACCCTGCATCCTGCTGCTGGCGGGGATGCTCGCCGCTCAAACCAGTCTGTCCGTGCCTGCGGGCACGGCAGTGATAGTAAAGCTGGAGACAACTCTCGCAACTTTCAGCAATAAGCCCGGCGACCCGTTCCAGGGGCGCGTGACCCAACCCGTAACGCTCGACGGTAAAGTGTTGATCCCGGCGGGAGCTACAGTGGAAGGGCGCGTCACCAAAGTCAACGAACCGCGCCGCATCTCGGGCAAGCCGACGATTGGCATTCTGCCCGAGGCCGTCATTCTTCCCACAGGGGAACGCTACTTTCTCGACGCCACGCTGGTCGATACCAACCTCGACCAGGGCTCGGATGTGAACGAAGAAGGCCAGTTCAAAGGCTCAGGCCACGACCGTCACGATCAGATAGAGGTTGGCGGGGGCACCGCTGGCGGAATGTTGGTGGGCGGACTGATCGGAGGCCCTCCCGGAATCTTGATCGGCGGGGCGGTCGCAGGCGGCGCCACCACGGCGCATTGGCTCAGCAAGCACCACTCGGCCATTCTGCCTTCAGGCACGGAGTTGACTCTTGAACTGAACCGTCCGCTGCTGCTGACAAGCACGCCCGCGGCCGCGGGACAATAGCAATCTAGTTTATTGTGGCAACGAACCGGAGCAGAGTTGCTCCGGTTTTTTTTGCGCCCCCCCGGGCAGTTAACGCCATAAGCTTTGCGCGGCGGCGATTGCAATCAGCCACAAAAGCTTCCCACCGATTACCCTCCGGACCGCAGGTCCCCTTCGCTCACCAACAGCAACTCGATCCAGCCTTCCATCGGAAGGGCGTCCACGGGCAAGCCGGCATGCCAAAGACTGAAGCGCAGCCGAAGTTTACCGGCGCCTGCAATGTCTCGCTCGCTAGAATGCCCGGCGCTCGCAACATTTTCATTTCCTTGAGCCGGCATCGCCAGCAGCCACGTCAGCGGCAACCGGAACTCGAAGTTGCGCAGCAAAGCGATCTTGGACGTCTCCCCGGCTTTCTGAGTGGAAGTGGCCGCCTCTTCTATCCGGCCGTCGACTTTCCACGTTACGAGCGCGCGCTCCTTTATCTTGGCGCTGAGGCGCAGCGCCCGCCGCGGACGCGCTTCTGCGCTGGCCCACGATTCGAGGTTCACCACCAGCTCAAATTCTATTTCCGGGACCGCTCCGGCAAAATCCAGCCGCCCGTAGACGAATGCGCTGTCGATGCCGGCATGCACTGAATCCAGCAGAAACTGCTTGCCGTGCATGGCGCCGGCGCGCTGGTCGGCCGTGAAGACGGCCGCTCCCATCCACTCGAAATAGCGAATCTTATCTCCCGTGATCCGGGGATGAATGTAAGCCGTCTGCGGCGTGAACGCCGGACGCACCTCGCCGCCGGTAATGGGCTGGGAGAGATAATCCGGCGGAGCCGCGCCCAAGGCCTGATACACGTTGGAAAGATGTTTGCGGTAAAGTTCGTCGAAGTCGCGATCGTTGGCCGAGTGGTGCTCCGGCCCATACCACCAGTTCCAGTCGCTGCCCTCGGCGATCAGGATTTCTTCAAACGCCAGCTTGCGCTGGGCTTCGCTCGCGCGAGCGGCGTTCTGGGCATAGAACTCGCGGGCATGGTGCAGGTAGTCCCAGGCGCGGTTGTCCTCCGGCGCGCCAATCCAGACGTTGAAATTCGCATTGATCCATGAGCCCGGGACGAGCGATGGCAAATGTCCGAAGTTCTGATGTCGCGCGATCGTCTCCGAGATGGTCACCGCCTCCACTCCCGGTTCACGCTGCAGGGCATCGTAGAATCGCCGCAAAAACTCCCGCCCGGAATTAGGGTAGTATTCCCACGCATTCTCGCCGTCGAGGATCACCGAGACCACGGCGTCCAGCCCCTGCGCCAGCACGGGTTGCGCCGCATCCTTAATATTGCCGAGAAGGTGGCTCGCAGCCTCGGCCGGAGGCATCCCGGAATAGACAAAGCCGATCAGGTCGGAAAGCGTATGGTCGCGGAAGACCATGTGCATCGCGGATTGGCCATTTTCATAGCGATAGATGTTGTAGAGCCGCTCAGCCAGATGCGGCGGAAGGCGGCCGTTGCCATCGCGCGAGAAAAATACTCCTGTGCTGCGTCCCAGCACGCCTTCGTCGGTCGCCATCCATTGAACGCCCAGACTATGAGCGATCGCCAGCACCTCTTCTGAGACGCTGCCTTCCGATGGCCACACGCCTTTGGGCCGTAGCCCGAACACCTGCTGGTGAAGATCGAGCGCACGCACCAACTGCTCGCGCGCGTCTTCCGGGTGCCGGTAGCGGCTCTGCGGCAAGGGCAATCCGGGGGACGATGCGGCGCCGGCGTTGGTATCGCACACTAAAGGCAGAATCGGATGGTAGAACGGCGTGGCCGATATCTCGACCGAGCCTTTTTTTGCCGCCTCGGCATATGCCGGCAGAACCTTGCCCAGCAGTTCCATCTCGCGTGCGATCACGAATTTCTGATCGTCGAGCGAATAGTCGCGGCGCTTTTTCACCAGCGCAGCTACATCCTTATCTTCCAGGAAAAACTCGTCGAACCAGGCAATCTGCGAAAGCACTTGCAGGTCGGTGAAGTGCTGCGACTGAAAATACTTTTCCGCGCGCTCGGGCGCATCGCCCTGCTCGCGAAACCGTTCTCGCAATTCCTGATACCGGGGATAACGGCCAATCAAATTCACCGGGTTGGCTTGGAAGAGATACTGCAGAGCAAACTGCCGCTCCTGCGGGGTCAGTTCTTTCGCCGGCTTCGCCGCCACGTTCAGAAACGGATCCTGCGCCGTCCCCGCAACGTAGTCCTGAATCTGCGTGATCAGCGACGGTACCAGGTTGAAGTTCTGGTGAACGTTGGGAAACTCATCCAGCAACTTCACCATGCCGTAGTAATCCTTCAGCGCATGCAGCCGCACCCAGGGCAGGCGGTACTCCCCCGTAACCAAGTCCTTGTAGAAGGGCTGGTGCTGATGCCAGAGCAGAATCAAGCGGAGGGCGGGCATGACTGGGAAGTCAGTCTAGCATGGGGGGTTAGCGCTGACATGTGCATCGAACAGCGTGGCAGCAAGTGCTGGGCAAATCACCGCTTGCCGAATCTTCTTGCCGAGGAAGGGGATCAATGATTCGGCGGTCTCGTGCAATGTATTACCATCGTAATGAGTCTTTTCAACCAGATACCTCGGTGATATATGCATTCACGGAGTTGCCGAGGTAGAGTACACTGTAATGCCGAATACGAAACACAAAGGAAAATCCAGTATGGCCACGTCACAGGACAAGCCGAAAGCAGCGATGGAATCGCTGCTGGACTGCTTTGCCGAGATCATAGAGACGGGTGCCAAGAAAATGGACGCAAAGCAGCTTGAGGCATCTGAAGAGAACTTCGATGCCGCTATAGACCGCGCTGTCTCCCATAAACAGCGGCGCGAAACCGCATAACTACCTCTTCCAGTTTCTCGGGCGTTATATTCGGATCAGCCGCTTTCGCTGCCTCAATCACTTCCGGCTCTGCGTCTATTCCGCAATCTACCAACTCATGAATGCGCGCCAGCATTCTTTTGTGGCGTCGGACCTTCTCTTCGTCAATATAATCGCCTCCCGGGTCGCGCCGCGTTTTCGTCCATTTGCTCATGAGTGAGCGGGGTGGCTTAAGGATTAGCCACCGTCAAGCTCCGGTCGGAGAAGTGGCAGACTCTAACTCCCCCAGTGAGCCGTACACATCTTCGGTCTTTATGCCGCTCTTGAGGAAGCGCTCGTTGGCTTCGACCACCAGCCGGTTTTTCTCGGCCTCGGTAAGCTTCTTTGGGCGCTTGATCTTCACTGCGTCCAATTGTACATTCCCCCGAAACTCATCAGGCACGATATCAGCCCCTCTTCCGGTACACTGGAAGCGCGAAAATGCCCGAGACCACCACTCCCGCCGCGGCCTGCTCTGGCGCATCAAGCCTGCTCACCGAGCAGGATCTCTACCTCTTCAACGAGGGCAGCAACTACCGAATTTACGACAAAATGGGCGCGCATCTGATCTCGCGCGACGGTCACGCAGGTGCGATGTTCGGCGTGTGGGCGCCCAATGCCCGCCAGGTTTCGGTGATTGGAAGCTTTAACAACTGGAACATACGCGCCCACTTGCTCGAGCCGCGCGGCGGTTCCGGCATCTGGGAGGGATTTATTCCCGGCGTCACGCGCGGCGCACTCTACAAG
>JBAVAV010000287.1:0-3651 GCA_049585895.1 Candidatus Sulfotelmatobacter sp.
ATGTTGACGTGTTCGGGGCAGCCCTGCGAAGTAAGAGTCATGTCGATGGTGACGTCCTGTTTGGCTTGCTCGGGGGGATCGTCCGTTACCGGTGCGAAGTTCACTTTGTAGATCAGGCCAAGGTCGACGATGTTGACCGGAATCTCAGGATCGTAGCAACTCTTCAGCGCACTGAGCACGTCTTGCTCGGTGATGTTGGACATTTGCTGTTCCTTTGCCAGCCGCCAGTTCCGTTTAGGATGCGGCATGCTTGCGGTTCTTGGTAGCTCTTCCAGTTGGTGCTTCTTACAGTTTACCTCACCGACGCGTCTGGTTTTGAAATCAGGTTCGGGATCGGATGGCAATCTGATAAAGTTTCTGGCCATGAGTCCGGAAGCGAGGCAGAGAATTCAGATTGCGCTGTCCCTGGCAATTGCCGTGGCGGCGATTCGAGCGGGCTACTACCTCTATGAGAGGCACGAAGAGAATCTTGCCGCACAGAAGCAACAACAGATCAAGAACACCGGCTACGCGAACCCCGACTACTATGTCACGCCTAAGAAGCTGTATCCGTTCGACCTGAAGTCGGCGCGGCAGCTTACCAAACAGCCGGTATGGGCGAAGGAAGGATATCGCTACACCTATTTTCGTTACGACGCGTCGACCAACCGGACAGACTTTGGCCATGACGCCGGGCTGCTGCTGCCGATCGACCGGCTGCAGGTAAAAGACGTGGTAACCGGCATTCCCGCTGGTGCGGGAAATCGGAAGCAGATGCTGGCCGTGTTTGAGAAAGAGGGCAAGAGCTTTGCAGTGCCGATCGGGTTTGAGGCCGAGGGGCAATACAAGATTTATTCCGACGAAATGTTCTATGTCGAAGACCCGCATGAACTGTACAGGCATTGGCCGGCGGATGTGTGGCAGGCCATCGAGCAACGTCAGGTGAAGCCGGGGATGAACGAACTGCAGGCGGATTTCGCGATAGGAATGGGCGTTCCGGATGCGGGCGCATCGTCCAACGAGAAGACAGTTCGGTATCCGAATGGAGGCAAGCCGGTGGTAGTAATTTATCGCGGCGGGAACGCGGTTGAGATCAAGGCGGGGACATAGGGATTCAGAATCCGTCGGATTTCAGTTTCCACTCCCAACGGTCCTATTTCACGCCTGCGAGCGCCTGAGCGACTTCCTTAATGTCCGGCACAACCGGGATATCGTAATTCTTGTGCCAGACGAGGTTCCCGTCGCGATCGATGATGGAGACGGCGCGACCGGTGATGCCTTTATCTTCCAGATAGACGCCATACTTGGCGGCGACGGCGCCGCGCGGATGGAAATCGGCCAGCAGCGGATATTGGATGCCCATCTTCTCCGCGTAAGCCTTGTGGGACCAGGCGCTGTCGACGCTCAGGCCCAGGATTTGGGCGTCGAGCTGCTCGAATTGTTTCGCGTCACTCACGAGGCAAGCGTGTTCTTTGGTGCAGGTAGGACTCCAGTCGAGCGGATAAAAGACGAGGACGACCCGCTTCTTGCCGCGAAAGTCGCTAAGTTTTACTTCCTTCTGGTTCTGGTCTTTCAGAGAGAATTCGGGAGCTGGAGCGCCAACGGTTGCGGGCATGATTCCTCGTATTCGTTCTAAGGTCCGGCTAAAAGATTGCCGTTGAGTTGTACTGTCGCTCAATCATAGATCAGAGACAGTTGGAGTAGGGTGTCGGCCAGCAAAATAGCTGAGACGTAGAGCCAACAGCAGCTTCGGACTTGGACCATCGGTCAGAGGCGGTCCGCGAACAGGGTTTTGTAATATCTGTACCAATCGCTTTGGAATCTTTCCTCAGGGTCGTACTTTCTTTTCAGCCGTAGAAACTCAACAAACTGAGGATAGCAGCTCTCGATCTGCTTTCGAGCGGCATCGCGATGGTACGTCAGGTAATAGGTGCCTCCGCGTTCCACAGCCATATCGATCAACCTGCGGAAAGATTCAGATGAGCGCCGAAGTCCCTCGGGGCTGTGAACGGTGTGCAGATTAAAGATGATGCATGCGTATGGCTGCTTAGCCCAGGGCAGGAAGCTTTCATCGTCGCGCTCAATGAGGCGGACAGTACCATAGATCAAATCGACCTTATTCCTGCGAAAATCGTTTCGCACCTCGTCGAAGAATCCCTGCAACGTCGATCTTGGTACATCGATCTCAGCAATGATTTCGGTTGCGGGGTAGGGAGCGTGGAGCGTGGCATCGATTGCACGGTGGTAGTTGTCGGGATATATGCTCAACTGATGGAGGTCCGACCAGTAGACTTGCCCGTTGGTCGAGAGATAGTAATCCGCGTAGTTCTGGAATGCCTTCTTTGCGTCGGTGTGAGCGAGAAAAAGCAATTGCCTCCAATTCTCATCGGAGAGCTGCTTTTCCGCGCGGATGGGAGTCTCCAGAGGAACCCGCCGATAACAGGAGAAGACACCTTTGTGAAGGAAATCGTTGGAGTCGCGCTCGACTGAGAACTGGAAGTCTCCGTATTGAAATCCATCGGAAATACGTTTCTCGAAGGCGGCCATGAGATCGTCTGTTGTGCGAATCTCCACGACCCTTTCGACCTTGGTCCTGGGTATGAGCCGTAACTTTAGGGAGGTCACAATTCCAAAAAGTCCGTACCCGCCATGCACCAGCTTGAATAGCTCCTGATTCTCAGCTCGGCTGCAGGAGTGAGCGGTCCCTGTGGCATCGACGAGCACAAAGGACTCGACGTCGCTGACGAAGGGCTTCATTCTCAGGCCGCGTCCGTGAGCATTCGCAGCGATGGTCCCAGACAACGTGAGCCGGTCGGCGCCGGTTTGTTTTTGAGCAATTCCCCAGGGCTTTAAGCCGCCGGTCTGCAATTCGAGATAACGATCCATCAACTCCGGCCATTCAATCCCGGCTTCGGCCTCGATAATGCCGTGCTCATGGTCCAGCTGGAGAACCCGGTGTAGTTTCCTGACGTCGATGAGCAAAGTGTCCGTACCAAATTGTTGTCCTCCCATCGCGTGTCTTCCGCCCGCGACTGAGATTGCTTTTCCGTTCTTACGGGCGGAACGAATGATGTTCTGCACGTCTTCCAGAGATCCCGGTTCCAGGATGCGAAGCACCCGGGTGGAATTGAGCTGCGAATGAATGTCGTTGACGAAGACGGATGCGGATTGGGCCGAGCGTTCCTTGCGGGCGGCCGAAGCTACTGCGTAAGCAACCGAGCCGGCGATGAACTCGCGTCTGGAAATCATGTGCTCTTTTACAAACTCGCCAGGTGCGATGGCGGTCCCTACTCTAGAACAGGAACGGGACGAGCCGCCAGCTCCGGCTTACATATTTTTTGTAGGGCTCGCCCAGAGCGGCGGTAAGAGCGGCTTCTTCGACTTTGATGCGATATGTATAGGCGAATGCCATACAAAACAGAGCTGCGGCAAGGCCTGCCCAATTTCCGAGTGCCAGGCCAAATCCAAGCAAAGACAGCAGTGCGCCGGCGTAGGAAGGATGACGGACATAACGATACGGTCCCTTGTCCACCAAAGCGTGGCCGCTTTGTATGGCGACGTCGAAGGTGAAATACTTTCCCAGTACCGCCATCGCGTACTGGCGGAGCGCTATCCCAACCAACATCAGGACGACACCGGCGAGAAAAACGAGCAGCCGTCTTTCCCGTATGG
>JBAVAV010000288.1:0-1944 GCA_049585895.1 Candidatus Sulfotelmatobacter sp.
CTATAACTTAAAGAAAATGATTTACGAGGTGGGCGGAGGCATTCCCGATGGGCGCAAGCTCAAGGCGGTTGTGCCCGGCGGGGCTTCGTGTCCCTGCCTTACCGCGGACGAGATTGACGTCAACATGGATTTTGATTCGGTGGCGAAAGCGGGTTCGATGCTGGGCTCGGGGGGTGTGGTGGTGGTGGACGACTCGCAATGCATCGTCAAGTTCGCCCTGCGCACGATGAAGTTTTACCGGCATGAGAGCTGTGGATGGTGCATCCCGTGCCGCGAAGGGACGGACTGGCTCGAAAAGACGCTGGCCCGTTTTCATAGTGGCGGCGGGATGAAGAAAGACATCGACAACATGCAGTATCTCGCGGAAAACATGCTGGGGCGGACGTTCTGTCCGCTGGGGGACGCGGCGGCGATGCCGACCATCGCGTTTGTGAAGAAGTTTCGCAAGGAGTTTGAAGAGCATTTGGAAGGCAGGCCGTGTCCGTATGAGAAAAGCGCGGTAGAGGCGGTTATGGCTTAGGGCTGGCGGTTCGTCGGACCTTTGGGTAAGAACTGACTGGATTGTAATAACTGTGCGCAGCGAGGGCGGGTCGCCCTCGCGACAGCCGGCGGGACGCCGGCGTTACGATATTTCGAAGTGCCGGCGGGTGCCGGCGCTATTTATGGCTGACGTGACACTCACTGTCGACGGCAAAAAAGTTACCGCGCCTGCGGGAACCCTACTTATTGAGGCCTGCAAGACTGTGGGCATCGAGGTGCCGTCGTTCTGCTATTACCCCAACCTCTCTTTGCAGGGCGCTTGCCGCATGTGCCTGGTGAAGATTGAGAAGATGCCCAAGCTGCAAACCGCGTGCACCACGGTAATTTCGGAGGGCATGATTGCCGTCACGGATAGTCCTGAAGTTCATCAGGCGCGCAAGAGCATGGTTGAGATGCTGCTGGGGAACCATCCCCTGGATTGTCCGGTGTGCGACGCCGGGGGCGAGTGTGAACTGCAGGACATGACTTTCTCCTACGGCGCCGCCGAATCGAAGTTCATGGAGGCGAAGAATCACAAAGAAGAACAGCAATGGTCGCCGATCGTCTACTTCGACCGGCCACGGTGCATTCTCTGCTACCGCTGCGTGCGGGTTTGCGGCGAGGCTATGGACGTTTGGGCATTGGGCGTGCAGAACCGTGGGGTGAGTTCGATCATCGCGCCTAATAAAGAAGATCACCTGGAGTGCGAAGAGTGCGGCATGTGCATCGACATCTGTCCCGTAGGCGCGCTGACCTCCGGCGCGTACCGCTACAAGACGCGTCCGTGGGAGATGAAGCATGTGGGCACCATCTGCACGCATTGCGGCGACGGCTGCAAGACCACGCTCGGCGTGCGCCGCTCCGATACTGGCATGGAGATTGTCCGCGGCGACAATCGCGACAAGAGTGGCACCAATGGAGATTTTTTGTGCATCAAGGGCCGCTATGCCTTCGATTTTGCCAATCACGAAGAGCGCTTGACCCAGCCGTTGATTCGCAAGGACGGCAAGCTGACTCCTGCCAGCTGGGAAGAGGCGTTTGAGCTGATCGGAAAGAAGTTCGCCGAGGTTCGGGACAAAGACGGCGGTGGGGCGATTGGCGTCGTGGGGTCAACGCGTATTACGAACGAAGAAGCTTACCTGCTCTCGAAGTTCGCCCGTGTGGTTTTGAAGACTAATAATGTCGATCATCACCGCACTGCTGACTTCCCTGCCCTGGCGGCTGCGCTGCGGGGAAAGGCTGGCGCGACCGCCAGCATGTCCGATGTCTTCACCGCTTCGGCCGTTCTGCTGATCGGCAACGATCCTACCGAGCAGCATCCGCTGCTGGCGTATCAGATTCGCAACAACGTCCGATTGCATCGGGCGCGACTTTATGTGATCAACTCCGCGCCGATCAAATTGCGGCGGCAGGCTGCGAGCTTCA
>JBAVAV010000289.1:0-9220 GCA_049585895.1 Candidatus Sulfotelmatobacter sp.
AGATAACACGTGTTCGGCTGGGGTTGCCGGTCGAACCCGGTAGAAAAGGCCTTCGGCTTCTGAGCGGTCGCTCACGAAGCCGTGGTCCGGATATTCGGCAACTAAGCGGTCTAGCGCATTGGGGCGCAAATTGCGCGAAACGCGGTTGAGGCGCTTACCATACTCATTACCAATTAACATGGCCCTAGCTGCTTCTCCAAGCTGTAATGGGTCGATCTGCTGATATACGGGGCTGAACAGCCCTGTTGTGAGCTCGGCGGCGACGTCGGCGGCAGTTTTGAGAGTGATCGAACCCTCGCTCTTTTCTTCCATCGCAAGGAAAAAGTGCTCCCATGCGAGGTATGCTTTTTCGTGCAATGAACTCAGGGCGGTTAGCACCGTCAAACCGGATTCGTATTCCGCCAAGGTATCTTTCTTCGATAGCTGTACATCTACGGGTCCGAATTCCCCATCATCAGCCATCACCAACTCATGTGCGCCCATCAGGACGATGGTGGCGGCACTTTTTGAGTAGGCCGGGATGAAACACGTAAAGCGAATGTACCGCTGCTGCAAAAGTCGCGAGATCTTGTAGGCAGCGTGCGGATCACCGCCCTCCGTCGACAGGATCAAAAGTACGTTGGGTCGTCGAATCTCCCGAGATCCCAATACTTCCGAGAGGCGCTCCTGATTCCCTCTGCTGACCCGCGCATTGAACAGGAGAACATCGGCATCTCCGGCCTGACAGACACTGGCGGCTGCTGCCTTTGCATCGTCTGTAAGCATTTCCCGAATCATAGCCATACGGTTCAGCAGGTAAGTATGCCACACCAGCCTAGTCCCCGTCTGCTGGCTTTAGCACTTGGCGTCACGTTACCATGCCCGTTTTGGGAGGGCACGGGGTCGACGGAAATCAGCAGCCCTAGAGCGCTGCCCTAGTCTCCGTCGCCGACGGCCACGGGATTGGCTTTCAGCCGATGCAGGAGCGGGCTGTTTTGCGAAAGGAATTCGAGATGGCCGCACTTGGGACACTCAAGCATGACGTTGCCGCTGGGCGTGCCGTAGGGCAAAGGGTTGAACTTGGTGAAGATGTAGCTATCGAGTTCGTGCTTGCAGCGCAGGCAGTGCACGCCGGCGGGAACGCGCGCGGCGGGCTTTTTCTGCAGCGGTTTTTCGGCAGTCGTTTTCTCTGTACTCATGCGAATTGTCCTTCCAACGACTCTACCGCAGAGTAGCCGAGCCTAGCCAGCACGTTGCCCGCGTACTGTTGCACAAGTTGAGCCTGCCGGGCGGTGAGCGCGGATTGCCATCCTCCAGTGGAACCGCTGCGGATGAAGCGTCCCTTAGCCGAGGTGCGCTGCGGAGTGGCTTTTTCTTTTTCCTTCATGCGCGCCAGCGAATTGTTTTCGATGGCGGCCGGGATGCGCGGTTTGACTTCGGGCATCCCCAGAAAATCGACGATGCGATCGAGTTCCGGTTCGGGCGTGCGCTTGAGTTGTTCGAAGTTTACGAGGAGAATTTCGGCGCGGCCGGAATCGGCGGCATCCAGCCACGAATTAGTGTGGCTGACCCAGGAGCCGAAGGGATTTACACTTCCGCGCAGAAAAAGCTCGAGATAGGAATCGAAATTGTCGCCGGCCAAACCGAGCGCCCGGTGGAAAGCGAATTCGGAAAGTGCCACGTCGCGGGGATCGCGCACCAGAAAGATCGCCTTCTTGTATTCGGCGCGAAAAGGCTCGTGCGTTTTGATCAGGCGGCCGTTGCCGGGAAGAACGGGCGCGCCGCGTTCGTGTTTGCCCACGTCGGGCAGCATTTCGTTGGTGTTGGAGAATCCGGACGCCTGGCCCGCCAAAATTTCCAGCAGCATGAAGCGCAGCCAGGTGCTGCCGGAGCGTGGGTAGGAGCCGACAAACGCGTCCGCAGACCGGAAGTTGCGATGACGCGCCCACACCAGCGGCGTCCGGGCCGCGGTCTTGGAAAACGCATAGCGAAATTGGCGGAGCGTGGGCATGATTTCTAATTGTCTCGAACAGACCGGATTAAGTCAGCTACGAGTGGAAACCTCCTCCACTTGCGGCAGCGACGCACTCTGCTCAACCGGTTTTGCAGTCGGAAGCGGAGCCTTGGACTCGCGATACCTGCGCAGCCAACCGATGGGAGCGTAGCAATAGACGAATGCGGTGAAGCGGTCAAAGGCCCGCAGGCCGCGGTAAAGCACTTCGTCACGAACCCTTTCGACCGGGCCCGGAAGTGAAACATTGCTGTCGGATCGTGGGTAGGCCGGCCATACTCCGCCGGATTGGTTTTTCCAAAGAGCGATGTAGCGGGCGATCTTTTCACGCAGTTCGTTGGAAAGAACCTCGGCACGGGGTTCATCCAAGCCGATCCTTCCGGTTTTCACTCCGGCGTGTTGGGGCGCGTCAAAAATGGCGGAAACATCCGCATCGGCCAGCGAAGTCATGCTCGCATCGAACGGAATCTGCAGAAACCAGCAGATGCCGCGCATGACTGTCTCGGGCGAATCGACCATTTCTTCATATTGGATCTGATGCAGCGGAATCCCCCGGCGCAGAAGGGCGTCGCACTCACGCTTCATGCGGCGGTTTCCGATAAGGGCGCGGTGAGTAATGCCGCGCTTGGCGAAGAAGCTGGATCCCCGGCTGGCCCGAACGATGCTGCGGCAGGTGTCGAAGAGATCGCGCCAGATCACGATGAAGCGGGCATTCGGAAACGCACGCGCCATGCGCTGCATCGAGTCGTAGTAGTTGGGCGATTTGTCGCCATAGAGGCTGTCGCCGGCATACTGTTTCCAAACCAGTTCGGCGGCGGTGGGATAATCGGCGATCTGCGCGGGAAGCGCGTGGCTATCGATCTGATGGCGGCTGGGCGCGGAATTCCAGAATTCCCAACGCTCCAGCCAGTCGCGCCTGCCCCGGCCGCGAAAAAGAGAGCGCAGTAAAAACAGATCGCTCTCGTAGGTGAGAGCGATCTGCGGATGCTGATTCAGCAAACTGTAGAGGAGCGACGTCCCGGAGCGCCAAAGACCTACGACAAAGACCGGTCCCGAAAATTGATCTTTCGTCATTGCTTTCTTTGGCGTTGGTTCACTCCCTCAGGAGCCAAAGCCCCGTGTTTCTTCTGCCCGCAGCGCCGCGGCTGGAAGCCGCACCCTTTCACAACTAGTCGTTAGAGGATTCTCTTTTAGTCTCCGTCGACCCCAGCCAGCTCGAGAGCGTCCGCTGTCACTTGCGAGCGAATCCAGGGATAGGTCTTGCGCAACCCCGCCTCAAGCGAGATAGACGGCTCCCACCCCAGCACCTTGCGCAGACGTGTGTTGTCGCTGTTACGGCCACGCACGCCCTGCGGACCGGTGAGGTTGTGGCGCTTGTTGATCTTCTTGCCGGCGATGCGGGCGACTAGATCGACCAGGCCGTTGATGGTGACCAGTTCGTCGGTACCCAGATTCAACGCATCGCGGTGGTCGGAAGCCATGAGCCGGATGAGGCCTTCCACGCAGTCGTCGACATACATAAAGGAGCGGGTCTGCTCACCGTCGCCCCAGACTTCGATCTCGCTGCCGTCTTCGGCGAGCGCGACCTTGCGGGAAATGGCGGCGGGAGCTTTTTCTTTGCCGCCGTCGTAGGTGCCGAGCGGCCCGTACACGTTGTGAAAGCGAACGATGCGGGTCTCGAATGCGAAATCCTTGTAGTAATAGCGGCAGAGCTCCTCGGCAAAGAGCTTTTCCCAGCCGTAACCGGGCTCGGGATCAGCCGGGTAGGCGTCTTCTTCCGTCAGCGCCGTTACATTGGGATCCTTCTGCTTGGCCTGATTGTAGACACAGGCCGAGGAGGAAAACAGGAAGCGCTTGACGCCGTTCTTGTGGCTGGCCTCGAGCATGTGGGCGTTGATGAGGATGTTGTTGCGGCTGATATCGGCGTGATTCGCCGTGATATAGCCGATGCCGCCCATATCGGCGGCGAGGTTGTAGACCTCATCAATGCCGCCGCGCGTAGCCAGCAGGCAGTTTTCTTCCTTGCGCAGGTCGAGAACTTCCATTTCGTCGGCGGCGCTGGTTTCGTATTCGGGCAGCTTGAGGTCGGCGCCGCGCACCCAGTGTCCGTCCTTCTTCAGACGTTTAACCAGGTGGTGTCCGATGAAACCTCCCGCGCCGGTTACGAGTATCCGCTTTTGCTTGGTCATAGTGAACTGGTCTCCTGAATTATGCTGAATTCTTTCTGAAATCCCCGCAACCCCCAGTGGTGCTTGAACCAGTGTGTGGGGGCATGCCGGGGACTGCGTTCGCGACTTAGAAAATCCGGGGCAGCAGGTGTTCCATACAAACTGCCCAGGCAAACTTGGAACCGTTGACGATATAACGCTGCCATAGACGCTTGGGTTCGGCGCAGAGCCGGAAAAGCCACTCCAGCCCGTTTTCGCGCATCCAAGCCGGGGCCTGCTTGAGGCGTCCAATGTTCAAATCGAAGGCGGCGCCAACTCCCAGCATGACCGGTACATTCAGTGTGTGGCGATGCTGATGCATCCAACGTTCCTGCTTGGGCGTGCTCAGACCGACCCAGAGAACGTCAGGGCGAGTCTCCTCCACCAGGCGCTGCACTTCCGCTTCCTCTTTTTCGGTCAAGGGACGAAACGGCGGACAATAGATGCCGGCGATCTGGATGCCATAGCGCTCGCGCTCAGCCCGGGCAAGAGCGTCGGCAACTCCGGGGGCGCCGCCGTAAAAGAAATGGCGATAACGGGCGCCGGTCTCGCGGCAGAAAGTTTCCATCAGCTCGGGGCCATAAACGCGCCGCCGCATATGCGTAAAGCCCTGCCAGCGTCCCAGCCACACCAGCGGCATGCCGTCGGCAACTACCAGCCCGGCATCACTGAGAATGCCGGCGAATTCCGCGTCTTCGCGCGAGACCGATACGCCGTGCATGCCGGTTACGGCCACGTAGCGTGCTGGGCCGCGTTCCTCAATCCAGGATTCCAGCACTTTGATGGCGTCGGGAATCTGAACGGCATCGACACGAACGCCGAGCACGTTGTAGCTGGGCACGGCGGTCTGCGGTTCCGGTATGGCGACAGCTGACACTCTGGTTTTCCCCTAGTTCTCTGTTCTCAGTTCTCAGCAAAGATTATTCCGGTCCCGAGAATCTTTTGTACGCATTCTCCGGAGTATTCACGATGGGCTCGCCCTTCAAGTTAAGCGACGAGCAATCAAAGCGCGGGAACCGGGGCGCGTTGCCAGGCCGGCGCTTGGCGAACCTCTTGCTCGGCATTGGCGGCCTGCAACAGGCGGTCCCCAACGAAAATCAGCGCGAACAACAGCATAAAGGTCGCATCCGGCCGGCTGCCAAAAGTGCGGCTGAACATACCGTTGATCAGAATGTCGAGATAAACCGCAAAACAGCCCGCGGCCAGCATATGGAGAGGATCCTCGTAGCTCACGGAGCGCATGACGCGAATGAGACTTCGAATGATCCAATAGTGCATCATCAGCATCACGAACAGGCCGATCAGGCCGTTGTTGTACCAGACCTCGAGGAATCCATTGTGCAAGTGGCCCGGCTGCCAGGCCACGCTGATCTTGTAGGCGAGAAAGCGCGAAGACATGAAGCCGCGGCCCAGAAAAATCTTGGCTTTGATCAGCTCCCATCCCCCAGCCCAAACGTCGGTGCGGCCCGTGAAGCTGCCCGCCTGATCGCTGCCCATATAGAACTTGAGATAGGAACCGAGCGGAGTGAACGCCACCACGACGGCGCCGACAACCATGAGGACCAGTACGAAACGGGCGGCGGCCTTGAACTTGCCGCGCAGCATGAAGAACACCACGCCGCCAAAGACGCAGCCGATAATCCCGGCTTTGCCGGCAGACAGAATCATGACCAGCATGCCGATGGCCGAGAAAATGTAGAGAGAAATGCGTTTGCCGGGCTGGTACAGCGTCATCGATAACAGCACGAGCAAGCCGGCGTCGACAGAAAGCATGGTGGGGGCGGCGCCCACATCGAAGATGCGGCCGGTAGCCAGAGTTTCAGGATTGGCGACCAGGCGCACCATCGGAACCAGGACAAGAAACGCGCATCCCCATTGGCACACGGTAAGGAACGAACGCAGGTCGTCGCTATTCTTAATTTCAGAGTTGCACGCCGCCGGCAGCAGGATGGCCAGGAACAGCTTGATGATCCAGGCCAGCGAAAACGATGGCTGCTCGGCATAGGCGCAGGACGCCAAGCACATCACACCAAACCAGGAAACCCACTTGTACGGTCCGGTGAATAAGATGCGCAGGTAGCGGTGGTGACGGTAGGAGTAAAGCAGAAAGACGAAGATAACAAACACCCAGATCATGGCCTCGGAATAAGCGCCGCTGGACACCTGCCCACCTTCGGCGTCTTCCGTCATGTAGGAGAAAACTTCCTCCGAGCCCAGCAGGACCCACCACAGGGCAAACACCAGATTGCGGCTGCGCAACTCGGCCGTAGCGCTGGCTGAAATCACCAAAGCCATCAGTACAAAGAACACCGATCCCGCCACAATAATGGAGATGGCCTGATCAGAAGAGAGAGCGTAGAACGCCGCGAGCGCGCCCACGGTAAGCACGGCTAGACCGGCCAGCCAGAGGCTGGTCGGCACGCGTCCCTGCCGCCTCCGCAGGGGCGCTTCCCTCACCGGATTGTGAAACGTTGCCATGGCTGGGGTGTGCCGGTTAATTCTTGCGGGCTGCCGCTCCCCTGGATGAAGTTGTGGATGTGGCCACACTCACGGCGGGGGCCTGGCACGCCTCAGTGTAAGCAGGCAGGGCGCGAATTACGCCGTAAAGTTGCTGAGCGATCAACTGATGCCCAGCGGAGGTGGGATGCGCCGGGTCCATGTACATGGCCCTCTGATCTTTGCCCCGCAGAACGTCGATCATATTCACAACGGGAACCTGATGGGCGGCGGCGAAATCGAGCATTGCCTTCTGAAACGGGTGCATGTCCGAATCTTTGGTCTCGCCCTGCGCGCCCAGCACCAGCAGCACGAGTTGCGCGTTGTGTTGATGCGCCAGTTGCAGGCTCTCGTCGAGGCCCGCGTTGAAGCCGTTCACGTCGAGATCTCCATTGCCTTCGATGGTCGAAAGCGATCCCGCCATCAGCATGTGGCGCAGCTTGTAGTAGGCCAGTTCGCGGAACAGGTCTTCGATGAAGAAGTTGTACATTGCGCTGCGGCGCACCAGCGACTTCCACCTTACCCGGTTCAAGAACTGTTGCCGGGCGGCGCCTTGCAGACGGGGCAGGTTTTCGAAGTTGCTGTTAAAGCTGTAGGCACGGATTACGACGTTGGGCTGGTAGAGCGGATCTTCGATCACTTCCTTCAGCTTTTCTTCCACCAGCGAGTTGGGATAGGCATTCACCCCCGCGGAAACCACCTGGAAATGTTCCTGCCCGCAGCCGCTCCCTTTCAGCATTTTTTCCAGCACGGCGCTGTAGTGGGACTCGTCATCCACGCCCCAGCCCTGGGTCGTGGAGTCGCCAAACGTCATGACGCGGAACTCACCTTTCTGCTTCGGTTGCAGGTCGACCGCATAACGAAGACCCTGATCATTGACCGTGATCGGGAGGTGGCCCACCACCGTCAGAGTGCGGCCTGGCTCGGGCACCCAGAGCAGGCGATCGTCGGGACGGTAGATGGTGAAAGATCCGTAGCCAAACAGGCGCAGGCCCAGCTCCAGGGCCACGCAGATGGCTAGGAGCCAGCCCAGACCGCGAAGGAACCCGCCCTTTTTCTTCTTTGTGTTCTCTATTTTCGTGCTCTGGTTCACATGGTCCTCATGCAGAAAAGCGCTTCAAGCCGCCCGGGGAATGCCGGTCGCAGACGATAACTTTAGAACATCGTATAAATGAAAGGCGCCAGCGACGAACTCTGAGCCACTACAATCAGAGCTCCCAGAAGAAACAGGGTGACAAGAATCGGCACCAGCCACCAGCGCTTATTGCGGCCGAAAAAGCCGAGCAGTTCGCCGGCAGTTTGCCGGTTCGGGGTTGTGGTGCGTGTAGATTTCATCGAACTCTCCTTGTAAGAATGTTCAGAAATGAAATGTTTCGGCACGGGAAGCAGGAATCCCGGTAGAACAGAAAAATTCAATTTACGGCGGCCCGTGGAGGCAGCAACCCGTTCTGCTTCAAGACATCTATCAAAGCGCCGGCCACCACTTCATGCCCCATGGCGCTGAAGTGGGGATCACAGGGCAGGGAAAAATACGGCCACTGCAGGTGGTGCGAGTCGCGATAGGCCTGCAAGTAAGGTGTAAGTGATTCTATCGTAATTTTTTCGCGGTCCGCCATAGCCTGAACTCGCGGATCGAAACGCTGCGGCGCCAATTCTGGGGGAAGCGTCTTAAACTGTTTCAGCAGCCGTTCCCGCCACTGCGAATCAATGGTAGTGAAATTGGACCACGGGATCAGCACAAACCGGGCGTGATCGGCCTCGACCGTGTCGCGCATGCGGGCCATAACCTTTTCGGTGATGGTCCAGGCGGTCTGCCACTCCGGATCGAGGGGATCGTCGGAGTAGGTCCCGAAATATACCGGCATGCCGTGCCAGCGATGGAGCGGCAAATCGGCCCGGAACCAGATCCGTTCCACGTAGTAAACCAGATACGAGTGCCTCTCCAGGAACGAGATCAGGCCATTGAACGGCCGGCTCTCCACCGGCTGGAAGACGAGGTTGCCGTTCGCATCAAGGTTGTAATAGGGCGAATACCAGGTATGAATGCCGTAGGATTTGGGCTGCAACGTGGAGGAATTGTTCATCACGTCGTTGTCGGATAGCCCCACAATGACCATATCGGGATGAAACTGGCGCACACGCTGCTGGTACATAAGCAGTTCCTGTGTGGTCCCGATGCCCTCGACTGCAAAGTTCATTACTTCCACGTTGGAATAACCCAGAGCCGCCAACTGCTTCTCCATCTGGATATTCATCACCTGGTCGGGGTTGACGTGCGCGCCCTCGACCACCGAGTCGCCCATCAGCGCAATCCTAAAAACTCCCGGGGGTTTCTCCAGCGTGCGATCGCGATCGCGGAAGCCCCAGCGATTGGTGACCACATGGCCGGTAAAACAGCCCCGGCTGTGAACCACGTCCATATTCGGGATCAGCGCGATACCCAGATTTGGATCGTACTGCCGGAAGGGAGCGCTGCGAAACTTGCCCAGAGGAAGAATGCGCAGGGCAACTTCGCCAACCACGGAGA
>JBAVAV010000290.1:0-1972 GCA_049585895.1 Candidatus Sulfotelmatobacter sp.
GGGGAAACACCGCGAACGGTTGACGTCTTTCGAGCTGGCCTTGCGCGACGCCGGAATCGCGGCTCAGAATCTGGTCCGGGTATCTTCCATCTTCCCGCCCAACTGCAAACTGCTGGCGCGAAAAGAGGGCGTCAAATACCTGAGTCCGGGCGAGGTTGTGTTCGCGGTGGTGGCGGAAAACTCCACCCATGAGCCTCACCGTCTGCTGGCGTCGTCCATTGGCGTTGCCATCCCATCCGACAAGAACACCTACGGCTATCTCAGCGAGCACCATTCCTTCGGCGAGACCGAAGACGCCGCCGGAGAATACGCCGAAGAGCTCGCAGCCGAGATGCTGGCCACCACGCTGAACGTGGAATTCGATCCCGACCGCTCCTGGGACGAAAAGAAACAAATCTACCGCCTCTCGAACAAAATTGTCCGCACCGCCAACGTCACCCAGTCCGCAGTCGGCGATAAGCGCGGCCTGTGGACCACGGTGATCGCCTCGGCCGTGTTGATTTTTGATTAGAGGTGTAAGACCGGCGCGGCCCAAACGTCGTGGTAGCGGCTACGTTCATTTCCACAATATTGCGGTTAGAACGACGAGCGCTAGGGCCAGAAAGATCCAGAAAGTAGATTGGATAAACAGCGGCAAGTAGCTGCCTGGGAAGAGCTGCTCATACATTTTGCCGGCTTCGTCAGAGCTACGTCTCCAGCACATGAGCTTGTCAGTTGAGGACTCCCCTTTTGTGAGGCGAACTCTGATGACGATGTTGCTGTAAACACTCAGAATCGCCACCAACACTAAAATCGAAAAGACAGTCGCGAACACTTAATTGGCCGTCCGTTTCTCCCAGACGCTTTAAGGATAAGCCTCTTGTCAACTTGCAGCAGCCAAATCTAACCCTCCGTTAACAAGCTTTTTCCGGCTAGATAGCTTCTATTTTCAGCGTCGGAAACGCGGCGCGGTAAAGCCGTTCGTCCAGCGAGAGCAGGCGATACCCGCGGATGTCGGCATGGGCGCCGATCAGGAAGTCAGCGAGCAGGCGTCGCGTACCGTGATCGCGCTGCTTACGACGCCGTTCGGCATAGGACTGGAAGGCTCGACCCGCCGACCGCCAGATCGGCTCATTCAAGTCCCAATCGACTGCAATTCCATTTTCTTCCAGGAACGAACCTACAAAGGCTTCGGTACGGCCGGGAGCGGCGATCAGCTCGGCGAAGACCGGTGCAGCGACCACGAGGCTCCCGCGACGGAACGCCATTTCAAGTGCTGTTTCTGCGGCCAGGCTGAGCGCAGGATCGTTTGCCCACAACGCGACGATCACGTTGGTATCAATAGCCGCGGTCATTCAGAATTGCCTGCCGTTGCCCCGGCGTCATTCCCCGCGCATCTCCCGTAGCCAGCGGGCAATGCCCTTCCGGCCGGGGCCGATGCCCGGATTGCCAATCCCGCGATACTTGGAGAATGTGCTCTTGCTGCGTACGGGGCGTACGCGAATGCCGCTCTCGTCATCCTCGAACATCAGCTTGTCGCCGGCGCGCACACCGAGAATCCGGCGCACTTCGCGCGGCACCGTGACTTGTCCCTTGCTCGTGATTTTGGCTTGCTTCTGCATGTCAGTCTCTTTCCTTACTTTATCACAGCTTCCTTACTTGTAGAGAGGTGAGATCAGCGGGTTGTGGGTCACTTTGCGAACTTTGCGGACCCTTTTGCGACCTTTGCGGTTAAGAGCTTTTGCAGCTTTCAACCGCCAGGAGAATGCGCAAGATTCGCCAAGACGTACCTCGATCTCCCGGTGGGATGCCTTGACTCCGTCCTTCTCTGTTCTATGAAAACAAAGGCGTTATCGTTTCTCCCGAAACGCGCAGGAGGTGCATTCCCCTTTTGTGCTATCATACTACTTTAGTAACCCCCAACCGCTGCCGGATGTAACATTCCGTTAACAGCCCTCCCCTATCATAGAACTGTAAAGGGAAACACTTATTT
>JBAVAV010000291.1:0-10190 GCA_049585895.1 Candidatus Sulfotelmatobacter sp.
CTGAAGCCCAGTTCCACAAAGCGCCGCGCCAGTTCGATAGATTCTTGTTTATAGCGATCAATCACGCTGATAAAGACAGTGCCGCGCGTGGGCAGTGCCTGTCCCGCAGAAAGCTGGGCTTTGGCAAAGGCTTCACCAAACGTATCGGCTGAGCCCATGACTTCGCCAGTCGATTTCATTTCCGGACCAAGTACTGTGTCCACGCCGGGAAATTTGTTCCACGGGAACACAGGTGACTTCACGAAGTAGCAACTGCCGGTGTCGAGGTCGGAGGCTCGCTCAATATTTTCCGGGAGGAACTCGCGCAACTTTCGCCCGGTCATCAGGCGCGCAGCAATCTTCGCCATCGGAACGCCTGTCGCCTTCGAAACATAAGGCACGGTGCGCGAGGCACGCGGATTTACCTCCAGGACATAAACCTTGCCGCCCTCCGCGCCGTTACCGCTGGGGCCGCCGTGTCCGCGAGGAATGGCGAATTGAATATTCATCAGGCCGACCACCTTCAGCGCGCGCGCCAGCTTAAAGGTGTATTCGCGCATGCGATTCATCAGCGGCGCGGGAATGTCGACCGCCGGCAGCACGCACGACGAATCTCCCGAATGAATTCCGGCTTCTTCGATGTGCTGCATAATGCCGCCGATTACGACATCTTCGCCATCGGAGAGCGCGTCCACGTCCACTTCAATCGCATCTTCGAGGAAATGGTCGATCAGGATCGGCCGGTCGTGCGAGTATTCGACCGCTTCCTTCATGTAACGCACGATCGACTCTTCGTCGTAGGCAATGACCATGGCGCGTCCGCCCAGTACATAGGAGGGCCGCACCAGCACGGGATATCCGATGCGATTTGCGCCGGCAATCGCCTCGTCGATGGAGGTGGCCATCACGCCCGGCGCTTGGGGAATCTGCAACTCTTCCAATAATTTGTTGAAGTGCTTGCGGTCTTCTGCCAAGTCAATCGATTCCGGTGAGGTGCCGATGATGTTGACGCCCGCGGCTTTCAGCGGGAGCGCGAGGTTGAGCGGAGTCTGGCCGCCGAACTGCACAATCACGCCCACCGGGGCGCCTTTCGACGTTTCGTGCTGATAGATCGCCCACACGTCTTCAAACGTAAGCGGTTCGAAGTAGAGGCGGTCGCTGGTGTCGTAATCGGTCGAGACGGTCTCGGGATTGCAGTTGATCATAATCGTCTCATAACCGTCGTCGCGCAATGCAAATGCTGCATGGCAGCAGCAGTAGTCGAATTCAATTCCCTGCCCGATGCGGTTCGGGCCGCTGCCGAGGATGATGACTTTCTTCCTGTCGGTGGGCGCGGCCTCGTCTTCGTCTTCGTACGTCGAATAAAGATATGGAGTGTAGCTCTCGAACTCCGCAGCGCAAGTGTCGACACGCTTGTACACGGGCAGCACGCCGTGTTTTTTGCGCAGGTGCCGGACTTTTTCCTGGCCCTCGAGCCGCCACGCGGCTGCCAGACGGCCATCGGAGAAGCCCATGCGCTTCGATTCGCGCAGCACCTCGGTGGGAATCGACTCCATGGGGTGCTTTTCCAGTTCCAGTTGCTGGTCGTTGATTTCCTTCAGCTGATAAAGAAACCAGGGATCCATCGAAGTCATCTTCGCGACCTGCTTCACCGTGTGGCCCTGGCGCAGCGCGTACTGAATGTAGGCCAGGCGGTCGGGATGGGGCGTGACGAGGCGCTGCGTCAGGATTTTCGGCTCGATCTTGCCACCGCCCACGCGCTTACCGGTATCGAGCGAGCGGATGCCCTTCATCAGCGCCTCTTTGAAAGTGCGACCAATGGCCATCACTTCACCCACCGACTTCATCTGCGGGCCCAGGGTGTCGTCGGCGCCGGGAAATTTCTCGAACTGCCACTTGGGAATCTTTACGACAACATAGTCAAGCGTCGGCTCAAAGCATGCGGGAGTTTTGCGCGTGATGTCGTTGGGGATTTCATCGAGCGTGTAACCGACGGCAAGCTTTGCGGCAATCTTTGCGATCGGAAATCCTGTGGCCTTCGAGGCCAGTGCGGAGGAGCGCGAGACGCGCGGGTTCATCTCGATGACCACCATGCGGCCGGTTTCGGGATTAACGCCGAACTGAATATTCGATCCGCCGGTATCGACGCCGATTTCGCGGATTACTGCAATCGACGCGTCGCGCATGGCCTGATATTCGCGGTCGGTGAGAGTTTGGATCGGCGCAACAGTGATCGAGTCGCCGGTGTGCACGCCCATGGGATCAAAGTTCTCGATGGAGCAGATGATGATGACGTTGTCTTTGGTGTCGCGCATCACCTCGAGCTCGAATTCTTTCCATCCGAGTACGGATTCTTCAATGAGCGCTTCGTGTACGGGAGAGAAATCGAGGCCGCGGCCTAGCACTTCCCCCATTTCTTCACGATTGAAGGCGATGCCGCCGCCCGATCCGCCCAGCGTGAATGACGGACGAATGATCACGGGGAAGCCGATTTTGCCGGCAAACTCCAGACCGTCTTTGATGTTGTTCACCAGCGCCGACTTGGGTACGTCGAGGCCGATCTTCTGCATAGCGTCTTTGAAAACCAGCCGGTCTTCGGCCTTCTTGATCGCCGTAACGTTAGCCCCGATGAGGGTGACGTTGTATTTTTCCAGAACGCCGCCGTCGGAAAGTTCAATTGCGAGATTCAGCGCAGTCTGGCCTCCGACCGTCGGCAAGACGGCAAAACCCGCGCCCGGAGACATTTCGCGCTCGATGCGAATGATCTCTTCGAGGTATTCGAGCGTGAGCGGCTCGATGTAAGTACGGTCGGCGGACTCGGGGTCGGTCATGATCGTGGCAGGGTTGGAGTTGGCCAGCACCACTTCGTAGCCCTCGGACTTGAGCGCCTTGCAGGCCTGCGTGCCGGAGTAGTCGAACTCCGCCGACTGCCCGATAATGATGGGGCCGGAGCCGACAATCAGGATCTTTTGGATGTCAGTGCGTTTGGGCATTTACGATGCGATCTTCCCTGAGTTTCTTGTAAAGTGACGGATACGACGGGTTTGGTTTGAAAGGGCGCGCCTTCAGGCGCGCCGTAAGGTTCCTCTGAAATTGAGGGCTTTAGCCCCTGAGGGATTGCGTCGAGTTCAAATCCCGGGTGCGCCGATGAATATTCGTATTCCTCTTCTTTCTCGCATAAATGCTTGCGAACCGGGTTTTCCCGAATGTACATAACGTGCCGCAGGTAGTCTTCGGCGCCACGAATGCGATGGTCGGAGAATCCCTTTTGCCAGACTTCCATATTCGAGCCAAGCTCTTTTTTCGCTCGATACGAGAATCCACCTTTGATGAATTGACCGGCTTTCTCCAGGCTCGTTTTCGGCGTGAGAAGAATGTGCACATGGTCCGGCATGATCACGAATTCATGAAGCAAGTAAGCCGATCCTCGATAGTGGTAGAGAGTATCGATAAACAGACGAGCCCAGCGTTCGCTGCGAAAAAGAGAGCGCCGTTCCCAAGTCGCTGAGGTGACCATGTATGTTCGGCCGGTGTTGGTGGCGTGCTCTCTCGTTGGTCTCATGGTGTTTTCACTTTTGAAGGGGCGCGGCTTTGAGCCGCGCCGATCATCTCTCCAACATCGACCGGGGCTTTAGCCCAGGCGGGCGACCCTCAGCGGCTAAAGCCGCTCTTCCTTTCGCGCCTCTGGCGGCGCGCCTCGAAGGCGCGCCCTTCCAAAGCCATTCCATAAACTCGCGATATTCATCCCACAACTCCACCATGGAAGCTAGCCCGCCCGCACTCCGAGCCGCCGGGACGGCGGCGCTACGATTTCCACTCTTCCATCATCTTGGTGAACTCCTTGAACAGATAGTGCGAATCGTGCGGGCCGGGCGCGGCTTCGGGGTGGTATTGCACGCTGAACAGCGGCAGATTCTTGTGCCGCAGGCCTTCCAGAGTCTGATCGTTCAAGTCCATGTGCGTGAGTTCGACTTCGCTCATGGGCAGCGAATCCGGGTCGACGGCGAAATTATGGTTGTGCGCCGTGATCTCGATCTTGCCCGTCTTCAACTGCTTCACTGGATGATTCCCGCCGTGGTGGCCGAATTTCAGCTTGAAGGTCTTGCCCCCCAGCGCGATGCCCGTGAGCTGATGGCCGAGGCAGATGCCAAAGATCGGCTGCCGACCCATCAGTCGCCGGATTGAATCTACCGCGTACGTGCATGGCTCGGGATCGCCGGGGCCATTCGACAGGAACACACCGTCTGGTTTCAATGCGAGAACGTCTTCCGCCGGCGTCTGTGCCGGGACCACGGTCACCTTGCAGCCTTCGCCGCGCAGTTTGCGCAAAATGTTCTTTTTAATGCCGAAGTCATAGGCGACCACGTGAAACCGCGGCGGCTCGTCTTTCACTCCGACCACGGCCACCGGCTCGTGCGAGCGCTCACCCACTTCCCACACATACGGACTCTTGGTGCAGACCACTTTGGCCAGATCCATTCCGTCCATCTTTGGAATCGACCGCGCCTTGGCCACCAGCTTCTCCGCGTCGCTCCCAATGGTCGAGACCACGCCGCGCATAACTCCGTGATCACGCAGATGCCGCACCAGCGATCGGGTGTCGATATCCGACAACACCGGCACCTTGAACTGCTCCAGGTACTCTTCGGCCACTTGCTGCGAGCGCCAGTTCGAACTGACTTTCGAAAACTCGCGCACGATCAGGCCCTCGATCCACGGGCGCGTGGCCTCATCATCGTCGGAATTGGTTCCGTAGTTCCCGATTTCTGGATTGGTCAGGACAACAATCTGCCCTGAATAGGAAGGATCGGTAAAAATTTCCTGATAGCCGGTGATGGAAGTATTAAAAACGACTTCGCCGTAACATTCGCCTTTGGCGCCGTAGCCTTTGCCACGGAAGACGCGGCCGTCTTCCAGCGCAAGGATTGCCTGCATTCTCGCTCCAGGGAGTGGATTTCAAGGATTTTAGCAGGGATTCACTCAACGGCCAAGTAGGAACGCGGGCCGGCTGTGAATTAGTTTCACGGCAGGACAGAAAACCAATGAACCACGAAGGACACGAAGTATCACGAAGGCTTTCGGTTCACTGGTTCTTTTGAGAGTGCGAGGAGCGTCGTGAGATCGCGGTCGGGCTACCGCACCCGGCCCAGCTTATCCATCGGCCAGTAGCCAAAGACGGCTTTGCCGTAGATAAAGCTCTGGTTCACCGGACCGAAATCGCGGCTGTCATTTGACATCGACCGGTGATCGCCCAGCACGAAGTAGCACTGCGGCGGCACGACCGTTTCCGGATACGACCGTGCATCCGCGTAAGTTGGAGGAACATAGTCTTCGTCGACAACCTGGCCGTTTACGTACACCTGCCCGCCGTCAATTCGAACCCGGTCTCCGGCCACTCCAACCACGCGCTTGATGTAGCTCTTCGAAAGATCGCGCGGGTAGCGAAACACCACCACATCGCCGCGCTCGATCGGTTCCAGCCGGTAGACAAATTTGTTGACAAAAATCCGCTCCTGATCTTCGAGGGACGGCATCATGCTCGTGCCCTCCACCTTCACCGGCTGGTAGATGAATACGATGATGAACGCCGAAATCGCCAGCGAGATGGTCAGGTCCCGCAACCAGATGCCAATCGTTGGCCGCAAGCGCGACAGCGGCTTCGCTTCCGGCGCCGGTGGGCGAAGCTGCGTTTCTGCCCCTTCGGTGCCCAACTCTATTCCCCGAGGTTCTGGTCCTGAAAGTTCTGGCATGGATTCGTTCTATTGTATACAGATCACATGAATTAGTTGGGAGTTACACGGGCGGTTCGTCTCCAGCCTTTTTTCTCTCTCTTGGTCCAGTCGAGGCGGGTTAAAATAGCATTGCTGAGGAGTTCTCATAATGCCGAGCCGTTTACGCCAGCACAAGATCCTTCATCGCAGTTTGACCCTCGCTTTTTTGCTCGTAGTGACACTGACGATGTCCGCGCAGTGGGCGGATCCGGGCCAGGATAACGTCCCTGCCTTCAATGCCGCGCCTCCGGACAAGGACGCAAAGCTGCCCCCAATCCTCACCAAGGACCAGCTCGTGGGTTCGGACGCGCAGTATCCGTATCAGACCCACGCCTATGAGTTGGCGTCGAAGATTCCGGTGGTCCTGCACCAGCAGCCCTGCTATTGCTATTGCGACCGCATGGGCCACAACAGCCTGCATAGCTGCTTTGAGAACGCCCACGGCGCGAAATGTTCCACCTGCCTGAAGGAGCTTTATTACTCCTATCAGCAGCACAAGAGCGGCAAGACCGCAGCTCAGATTCGCGCCGGCATCATCAAAGGCGAGTGGAAGCAGATCGATCTTCATTCGGCGGACACGATCAACTAGATACAATCAACTAGACCTGATCTGGTAACGGTTATGGCAGGCGCAGTTCCATCCTCGCCTCTGAGACCGAATTTATCCTTCAGGCATCGAGCGTTTCATGCCCCACACATTTTGTAAGCTCTTGTTATGCGCGGGCAGTTGCATTCTCGCCTTGTCCCCGGCGAGCGCGACCGACTCGTGGCACGTCACCGGAACTCCCGCCGCCATCACACAAGATTTTCCGTTCACGAACGGCAAGGTGAATTTGGCCGGGACGCTATATCTGCCCGCGACTGGGGACCACTTGCCGGCGGTTGTGGCCCTGCACGCCGCGCTGGTGGCAAATCGCGATGCCGAACTTTACCGGCACTTACGCGAAGGATTACCTGCGATAGGGATCGCGGTCCTGCTCTACGATCGGCGGGGAAGCGGCGGATCCTCCGGCAACTACGACTCAAGTGACTACGAAACTCTTGCCAGCGATGCCGTCGCCGGCCAACACGCACTGGCGGCCATTTCCCGCATCGATCCAAGAAAGATCGGGTTCTGGGGCCTGAGCCAGGGCGGCTGGCTGGCTTTGCTCGCCGCAAGCAGCAGTCCGGACGCGGCATTCGCCGTCGTCGTGTCGGCGCCTCTGGTTACGCCCGAAAAGCAAATGCAGTTTGCCACCGCCAACCTGCTCACAGTTCGGGGATATTCGCAATCCGACGTAGAGCGGATGTTGACGGCTCGAAAAGCCTGGATCGACTACATACGTGGAGGCCAGTCGCGGGCCGGGGCTGCTTCGGCCCTCCGAGACGTGGAAACTCAGCCCTGGTTCGAGCTTGCTTTTCTGCCCAAGGCTTCTCAGCTTCCTACCGACCCGGGAAGCAGCCCGTGGCACAAAAAAGTGGCACAAAAAAATGGACGATGACCCTGTCACTGCCGTTCGGAAGATTAAGGCGCCTGTGCTTTTCCTTTATGGCGGGTCTGATCCCTGGGTTCCGGTCGCGCAGTCGCTGGAGCAGCTGCGGATTCTGGCAAACGATCATCCCAAGATCGCATATGCAGTCGTCCCGGATGTGGGGCACGAAATGATGTTCCGAGCGAAAGACACGATGGAATTCGATGCCAAGAGCCTGAGCGAAGCCTACCCTCAGTCGCCGGAGTACTTCATGGTATTGGGCTCCTGGCTTAGCCGGGTGGTAACTCGCTGATTGTAGTGGGTCAATTTCACGACAGAAGAGAAAACCCAAATGAACCACGAAGGACACGAAGTATCACGAAGGTTCTTAGTTTCAAAGGCTTCCTTCGTGTGACTTCGTGCCCTTTGTGGTTTAGATTTGGCAAACTGACCCACTGCGCCGCTGATCCCCGAATTGCCCTCAAGCCACAGTTTGGGCGATACTTGAATCTTCAATCCTCAGCCTGATGTAAGGAGTCCTAATTACGAAGAGCACAGGAAGAGTTTTGCACATGGCTCAAAAAGCTACCGCGAAGAAATCCTCGCTGGCCGACGACCCTCGCGTCAGCCAGGCCCTGCAAAGTTACGAAGCCGGGTTGCGCGCCCTGCAGGAGCACAAATACGAGAAGGCGAAACCGTTATTTCAGAAAGTAGTCGCTAGCCCCAGCAAGGAACTCGCCGATCGCGCCACGGTTTACCTAACCACTTGTAACCAGCACCTGGAGCGCACAGGAGCAACCCAGTTCAAAAACGTTGAAGAACACTTCGACTATGCCGTTTCTCTGATGAACGTGGCGGACTACGTGACCGCCCGCGAGCATCTGGAAAAGTTGCTTAAACAAGCTCCCAAGACTGACTACGTCATTTACGGCCTGGCGGCCCTGGACTGTCTGACCGGGCATGTCGAGGATTCTCTGAGGCATCTGGACGAGGCTCTTCGTCTGAATTCGAGCCTGCGCTTTCAAGCACGCAATGATTCCGACTTCCAGAACCTGGCCGAGGATCCGCGTTTCACCGAACTGCTCTATCCGGATCCCGGGGCTGATGCCGCCGCGCCGGAAGGCTCGTTCCGTGACGACGAATCCTATTAGAGCTGACCTGCTGGACTGCGCCTGGATTCAACCGGATGGAAACCAAAACCGCTGAACTCTCCTCACCGCACAAGGCCGCGCGCGAGCGTGGTCTCCGCGTGGTCGCTATCGGCGGCGGCACTGGCCTTTCTACTCTGCTCAAGGGACTCAAGCGGTTTGTTCTCACTCCGGCCGAAATGGCGACCGCACAACCCGGCTCGCCCCTCATTCGCGATCTCTGCGCGGTGGTTACGGTTAGCGACGACGGCGGCTCCAGCGGCCGCCTGCGTAAAGAGCTCAACATGCTGCCCCCGGGCGACATTCGCAATTGCATTGTTGCCCTCAGCGAAGACGAAGCGCTGCTTTCCAAACTTTTCCGTCATCGCTTCGACAAAGGTTCGGGACTCGAAGGCCACAGCTTCGGCAATCTTTTTCTCGCCGCCCTGACCTCCATCACCCATGACTTCTCGGAAGCGGTGCGGCTTTCCTCGGAAATTCTGCTCACCCGCGGTCACATCCATCCCGCAACCACTTCCAATGTCGAACTGGAAGCGCGGATGGAAGATGGCTCGCGTGTCCGTGGAGAAACCAATATCACTGCCAGCAATGGGCGCATTCAGGAACTCTTCCTTGTCCCGCCTGACGTTGAACCCCTTCCGCAAACGCTCGATGCCCTGGCTCGCGCCGATGTCATCAGCATCGGTCCGGGCTCGCTGTTTACCAGTCTCATACCGAACCTGCTGGTTCGCGGCATCGTGGAAGCCATTGTCACTTCGCCCGCTATCAAGGTTTATATCTGCAACCTCATGACCCAGGCCAATGAAAGCCTCGGCCTCACCGCCGCCGACCACATCCGCGCGTTGAATGCTCACGCTCACGCTGAGATCTTCGACTACGCCCTCATCAATCGCACGCCCATCTCCAACAGCCTGAAAGCAAAGTACGCGCTTGAGGGCGCCTGCCAGATCGTGGCCGATCTCGAGGCCATCGAAGCTGAAGGGGTGATCCCGATTCTCGGAGACTATCTGGAAGAAGCCGGCGTGGCCCGCCACAACACCTCCCGCGTTGCCAGCGATCTTCTGCAGCTTGCCGCTCAGTCCCCCGCTTCACGGCCCAAATCTGTGTTAATCCGGCCGGACTGATCATCAGGCCGGACTGAGTGTCGTCTCGGCCCGGGTCACTTCTCCCTTTCCCTTCACCCATTCCCTCGCTAGAATGTTCCTTCATGACCTCGGCGAGGACAGCTCTTTTTGCGTGCCTGGTTTTGACCCTTCTGTTGCCGGGCCGCGCCGCTGCCCAGCGTGACAAGGACGACGAACCCACCTCGGAGCTCAGTTTCCTGGTGGTGAGGGACGAGAATGGCAAGCCCGTGCGCAACGCTGCCCTGATCATGCATCCAGTGAATTCGCACGGCAAGCAGGGCAAGGGCGACCTCGAACTTAAGACCGACGCTGACGGCAAAGCCAGTTTCGACGGCATCCCCTATGGCAAGTTGCGCGTTCAGGTGCTGGCTTCCGGATTCCAGACTTTCGGGGAAGACTATGACGTCGCTCAAGCCAGAATGGCCTTCACCATCAAGCTGAAGCGCCCGCAGGGTCAGTACTCGATCTACGACGACCACCCGGGCGAGAAGACTGAGAAAAGCGAGAAGAAAGACAACAAGACACCGCCTCCCGATCCCAACGCGAAGCCGCAGTAATTAAAACGGACCGCGGTTCGACATGGATGGGAAGGCGCTTGCCGATTTTGAGGTGGTAGTATCCAGCAAAGACCGCGGTAACGTATGAACTACCTGCTGAAAACCGAGCCGTCTGAGTATTCTTTTGCCGATCTCCAGCGGGACCAGAACACCGTTTGGG
>JBAVAV010000292.1:0-2530 GCA_049585895.1 Candidatus Sulfotelmatobacter sp.
CCATAGCTGCGCGCGAAACCCCTCTTGATGAATTCGATCGACCAAGGCTTTTATGTCGGTATCGCCGCGGGGAAACTTCTTGGGATCGAGCTCCCAATCGCCGTAGTTATTTTGCCAACCGTCGTCCAAAGTTACCCAGGAGAAGCCCAATTTCTTGGCCGTAGGAAGAGTGTCGTACACCTGTTTGAGTTGGACGGATCGGCCATAGCCCCACGCGCACCAGATCGGTCCGAAAGCGCTGTCAGGTGCGGACGCCATTTGAAATCCCTGGCGCATCATGAGGCGACGGTATTCCGTGAGCGTGTGGAAGTAATCGCCCTGGTGCACAGAGACAAACGTGCGCAGAGTGTGGAAGCTCTCTCCGGGATCCAGAGTTTGTTCCCGAGTGGATCGAACCGCGACTCGAGCATGGCTTGCGTCAGGCATTGAAACAGGCAGCGAGATGAGGCGCGGCACGGGCTCGATATGACCAACCGCAAGTCCAACGTCTTTCCTCCAGACATCCACGATGGGCGTGCCGCCGCCGTAGTCGCTGGCATTCATGCCGAGGTAGTTTTCCTGACGGAATCCGGGGTGCAACGGAAGAACCCAGTCGGGCCGCTTTTCGTAGGAACCACTCTGATAGGACCAGAATGAGGAACCGGCTCCGGCAGCAAGCGACGTTAGCCGATACCGATGGTTGGCCCATCCGCGGACTTCGAGCGGCGCGGTGCCTTGGTTTGTGTATTCGACGTCAAAGACCGCAATCGAGGGGCAGTCGTTATAGATGGTGACCGATACTCTTTTGCCCACGTTCCCGGACTTGCCGGTCAGAGACAGGCGCTGGCCGGCGCCAAAAGCGTCAGAGACCTGCTCCCGCTTGCTCGAGCTTAAAGCAAAGTCGCTCCAGGTGTGATCAATACCAACGAGCGTTTCCGATGCGGAGAAAGGAACCATCTCTTTGGAAGCTGCCCGGCCGAAGAGTGGGACTACGCGGCTGTGTAGCTCGCGGTCGAATTCGATGCGCAGGACCGGGCTTTGGATCTGTAAATCGGTCGAGTAATCGCGAGCAGCCGGCGGCACGGATTCGTGGACCGCATTATTCTGTCCAGAGTTCTGTCTAGAGCTCTGTCCAGACTTCCAGCCGAACGCCAGACCAAGCAGGGCAAGGCTGGTCAGAGCGAGTGTCTGCAGGCGTCTCATGATCGGAGAATACCATCGGTGTGTTTCCATCGCGCTGTTGAATGATCCATGCCGGCGCGGCTTGCCCAAAGGCAAAACCCTGAAGTATATTGCGAACGATTACTTTTACTTTCGTTTTCTTGAGGTTGTCAAGGGATTAGCACGGACTTAAGGAGGCCCCGGCACAGTGTCCCTCAAATCGATCGTGTCATATTGCTTGTTTCTGGCCACCGTGATGCGGCCCGCGGCGCAGCAGTCGGCTCCGCAACAACACGAATCACAAGAGCAAATCGGCTACAAGTCCGCAGCCGGGGCCGATGAGAAGAAAACACTCCTGCTGAGAGATTTCGCCCCAGTCTCGATGCTGCACGCTCCGGCGCACAACGTGGACCGGGCCAAGTACTACGTGATCGATGTTCATAATCACGTGAACGATGCCATGCGGATCGACGATCACATGCCGCCCGAGCGCGTGGTGGATATCATGAACAAGACCAACGTCAAGACAGTCGTGATCCTCACCGGCATGTGGGGCGACAAACTCCAGCAGGTGATCGACGAAATGGTCAAGCCCTATCCGGGGCGCTTCATGGTCTTCACCCAGATCGACTACAGCAAGATTGACGACCCAAACTTCAGCCAGGAGATGGTGGCGCAGCTCGACGATGCCGTGGCGCGCGGGGCGCGCGGTCTGAAGCAGCTGAAGGATCTCGGTCTAGGTGTGCGCGACAAGTCTGGGAGCTTGATCGCGGTTGATGACCCGCGGCTCGATCCCATCTGGGAGGAATGCGCGCGACTGGGCATTCCGGTCTCCATTCACGTCAGCGATCCGGAAGCGTTCTTCCATCCTGTGGACGGCACCAATGAGCGGTATGAAGAGCTGACAGAGCATCCGGACTGGAGTTTCTATGGGCCACAGTTCCCCTCGAAGGAATCGCTTCTGGCGGCGCGCGACCGCATGTTCGCAAAGCATCCGCACACCACGTTTGTCGCGCTCCACATGGCGAACTGGCCGGAGAATCTCGACTATGTTTCTCATCTGCTGGACGCACTTCCCAACGTCATGGTGGAGTTCGGGGCGCGCGAAGCCGAACTGGGCCGCCAGCCCCGTCGCGCCCGCGAATTCTTCATCAAGTATCAGGACCGGATCATGTTCGGCACCGATAACGGAATGGATGAGGCTATGTACCGCAATCATTTCCGGTGGTTGGAAACCGGCGACGAATACTTCGACTACTGGGGATATCCGGGACAGGGCCGCTGGAAGATTTATGGCATGGAGCTTCCGGATTCAGTTCTGGAAAAGATCTATCACAAGAACGCAGAACGAATTTTCCATCAATTTCGCGGAGAAGCACTGGCGCGAGGG
>JBAVAV010000293.1:0-2175 GCA_049585895.1 Candidatus Sulfotelmatobacter sp.
TGCCTGCGTCGCGCGAGATAAGTGCTCGATCTTCCTTACCAACGACAACCAAAGCCAGGCTCGCATGTGGGTGTGGATCGGCGTGGAGGATGTCCGCGCGCTGCATAGTCAGTACCTGGCGTCGGGCGCAAAGATCCGAAACCCGCCCAACAACTTCGAGTGGGCGCTGGAGATGCAGGTCGAAGACCTCGACGGAAACGTACTGCGCATCGGGTCTGATCCAGAAAAGAATAAGCCGGTGGGCGTATGGCGGGATGCCGACGGAATTGGCTGGAGACATCTGGGCAATCAGAAGTATGAGCGCGTCGATTGAAGGCACGCTGCGCCCTGGAAAATATTTCTTCCCGACTCGGTGAGATCGCTGGCGATTCATTCCAAAATCAGGGTATCCCCCCTTCCCCCTCAATCTCTGGAATCATCAGCTTAGAGTGAAGTTCCCCCGCAAAATCTTCATGTCAAAGAACTTAAGTATCAAAATCTTTGAAGCAAAGGAGTTAGGGGCGCTACGAACTGGTCGGCGCTACCGTCCTGTCCTCGACGATCATTGCAGAGTTTAAATTGCTGCACAAGGTCGGATGTCACACGGAGCTGTGGAAAAGTACGGTCGGCGGATGCGTCGGGGCAATCACCGGGGCCCACGCTCTTCTCGCACCAGGCGGGCGGTATCCAGTGGAAGAGTGATCGCCTCGCGTGTGTGTAGCCGGTCGCGCAATTCCACAAGCGTCGGTCTATTTTCCACGAGCCGCTTTGCGCAGCGCAGCGGCTCTTCTCTTTGCGAAGTGCGCTTCTACCTTCCTGTGCGGGATGGCGGGGCGGGGATCGTTCAGCGCTTCCTGTACCTTGGCGCGGAACCAGGCGTCGTGCGCTGCGCCGTCGGCGGTCAGCGCGAACGGGAGTGCGCCCTCGTTGGCGGTCCGCGTCAGCAAAATGCGCACCGCTTCCGAGACGGTGATCCCCATCTCTTCCAGCACTGCCGCCGCGCGCTCTTTCACGGCGGGATCGATGCGGGTTTGGACTAAGGCGTTTGCGGGCATAGGAAGCTCCTGTTTCATTGTACTTCATGTGCATAACAATGTCATTCATGAGTTCACAGCAGGCGGAGCGGCACTTCCGGTGGCTTGGAGTTGCTTTCGGATTCTGGCTTCCAAGGATGCGTCGCGGATTTCCATGGCCATGGTTAGCTCCTTGGGTTTGAGGGTACTGCCTCGGTATCAGGCCGGAGCATATCGCTTGATTGCTAGACCTCGTGCGTGCTGGCGCGTTTTCGCCACGTCATAGGCGAGCTGCATGCGGAGAAGGTGGTCCATGTCGGGGCCGAAGGCCTTTTCGATGCGCAGGGCCATTTCCGGCGTCAATGCGGCCTTGCCGTGCAGAAGATCGGAGAGCGTGGCGCGGCGCACTTGCAGAATCTCCGCCGCCTTCGACACGGTGAGGCCGAGCGCTTCGATGACTTCGGTTCTTATCAGGTCGCCGGGATGGGGCGGTTTCTTCATGGGCATTTCGGCCTCTCAGTGATAGTCGATTAAATCAATGTCGCTGGCGGTGTTGGCCTGCTCGTCGTAGTAGAAGATCAACCGCCAGTTTCCGGTAACCGTCAAGCTCCACGATCCTTTCCGGTCGCCCTTCAGTGCATGCAGCTTCCAGCCGGGAAACCGGCGAAGCTGCTCCAGCGTCTCGGCGGTTTCGAGGGCAAACAGAAGCTTGCGCAGCTTGTCGGCCATCGCCGGCGGCACGCCCTTGGCGCTTCCCTCCTCGTGGAGCTGCCTCAGCCCTTTGTGGCGAAAGCGGACAAGTTGCATGTTGTCCCTGCTCGCAACTGCTTCTTTATTGTGTACGGTTTAACCGTACATGTCAAGAAACTTATTTCCCAGTCTGCTTAGTTGCTCTGTCATCCTGAGCGAGCCGGCGGTCGCGAAGCGAGCGACAACGCAGTCGAAGGATCCCGAACAGCGTAACCGACGAGTGCTATTTCATGGAATTCTGCCAATGCCGAGAGAGTGCGGGCGGAATCCCATCAGGGGCTGGGAGTATTGCAGCGAGTAGGGATCCTTCGACTGCGCGGCTGCTTCGCGAAGCGCGAAGCAGCCACTCCGCGTGATTGCATAACGACGTTGGCTCATCGCAGCGAGTAGATTGGTATGCGATGAACACGACCAAGGCTCGTGAGAGGAGCCA
>JBAVAV010000294.1:0-3216 GCA_049585895.1 Candidatus Sulfotelmatobacter sp.
CGCTCTCCGGCAACTACGTTTCGCTGGCCCGCTTCATTAACGCGCTGGAGCGCGACGACACGATTTTCCTCATCAACAATTTGAGTTTGGGCGGGGAGCAGACCGGTCCGATCAAACTGCAAATGAAACTTGAGACGTATCTGAAAGCGGGCTCGTAGTTATGGAATTGGGCGTGGACAACAAGAAGAAAGTGATCTGGGCGTCGGTGCTCGGCGGCATCGCCGTGCTGCTTGCGCTCTACCGTTTCATTCCGTTGTCGTCGACCACCGCTTCGTCGCCCGCCTCGACCACAAGCCCAACCCAGATATCGGCCACAAGTCCAAATCCTCCCGGTCCCGCTTCGAGAAACAGTCCTACCCGCTCGGGAGCGCGTCGCTCCACTGGACCGTCGGACAAAGACAAAAAGGCCCATCCGCAGAATCTGGACCCGATGTTGCATCTGGCCCAACTCGCCGCTGCGGAGCAGGTCAAGTACGAAGGTTCCGGGCGCAATATCTTTGTCTCGCAGGCCGACTCCCCAATTCCCATAGCGGCGAGCAACGGGACGACCGATCATAAAGAGAACCCGGTCTACACTCCGCCCACGCCGGCGCCTCCGCCACCGATTCCCCTGAAGTTTTTTGGCTTTGCCAGCGGACCAGGTGAACCGAAGAGGATTTTTCTCTCCAAGGGAGACGATGTTTTCATTGTCGGTGAAGGTGAAATTGTCGATCGCCGCTACAAAGTGCTCCACATCTCCCCGACCTCGGTCGAGATGCAGGATGTGGTAGGCAGCGGGCCGCCGCAGAGCCTCCCCCTCGTCCAGGGTTAAGAGTTGGAGATTAAGAGACAGGAGCAGGAGTAATCGTGAAGACGCAATGGCGAATGCGCCCCCATACCACACCCTCGCGTTTGTCTGCATGTGTTCCCCGCATCCGCCGGCGCCCGGCTTCGCGCGAAGGCTCCCGCGAGAACGGATATGTGCTGCTCACCCTGATGCTGCTGGCGGCGTTGCTGGCTTTCACACTGATCATGATTCTCCCCGATACGGTCTTCGAGTTGAAGCGCGACCGGGAACAGGAAATGGTGCATCGCGGTGTGCAATACACCCGCGCCATCGGCGCCTACTACAAGAAGTTCGGCCGCTATCCCACACGGCTGGAGGATCTGGAAAATACCAACAACCTCCGCTTCCTGCGCAAGCGCTATAAAGATCCAGAAAACAAGAATCAGGATTTCAAGTTGCTTCACTTTGGCGAAGTCAAACTTTCCCTGTCCGGCGGCATCGGCGGCGGAACTATTCCCGGCGCCAGCGCGCCCGGCTCTCCTGCCGGAATGAACGGCTCTGCACCGGGTGGTTCCGCATTCGGCAGTTCTTCCTTTGGCGGCGCAGGTTCTGGAGTGAACGGTTCAGGTGCGTTCTCGCAGTCGTCCTCATTCGGCGGAACCTCGAATAGCGCGTTTGGAGCGGGATCCAGCTCGCCAACATCCTTCGGCCAGCCGGGAACGAATCCAACTTCAGGAACGGATGCTTCGCAGCAGGTTTCTTCTCAGACCGCAGGGACCAGCGGCTCCGGCCAGGTTTCCGGGCCAGCCTCCGACGTATCCAGTTCGCAGCAGCAGGTCTTTGGCGGCGGACCGATCATCGGCGTGGCCAGCGCCAGTCCCAGCAAGGAACCCAGCATCCGCGAGTACAACCACAAAAGGAAATCTACCGAGTGGCAGTTCGTCTACGATCCTGCGATCGATCGCGGAGGCCTGATTACGACGCCCTACCAGCCTTTGGCGCTGAGTTTTGGAAACGTGAACCAGCCCGGACAAGCGGGACAGCCAGGCCAACCGGGAACTTCCAGTCCCTTTGGCGCCAGTTCCTTCGGATCGAATAACAACTCGAGTCCAAACCCGAATCCGGCCAGTCCCGCACCTTCGCCGCAGTCCGGCAATCCGTCTCAACCGCAATAGGTTCTCGCAAAACCGAAACGGCCTCATCCTGAATTAAGATGAGGCCGTTCGTTCTTCACAAATTGTTGGACGCGCCAACCTCAAGCCATCCGCTTACACGCTGAACGAAGATCCGCAGCCGCACGTGCTCTTCACATTCGGATTCTCGAACTTGAACCCGGCGCCTTCCAGCGTCTCCACGTAGTCCACTCTGCAGCCGTTCAGATACATAACCGAGGTGGCGTCCACAAAAACCTTCAGGCCTTCCACGTCGAAGGTCTTGTCCATCATTCCGGCGGCATTCTCAAACTGCATGGAATACGAGAAGCCGGAGCAACCGCCGCCCACCACTCCAATTCGCAGGCCGGCCGGCGCCGGAGTCTGCTGGCCCATGATCTCTTTCACCTTGGCGATGGCATTCGGCGTGAGCTCTACGGGCGCAGCCTTTTTTACCTCGGGAACATTGGGTACGTTCGTTGTAACTTCCGGGACGGTCGTCGTAGACATCTATATCTCCTTGGCCGTTACAGGCCGGCGCTCATGGTATGAGTTGATTATAGCAGAGGCCATTGCCTCCACGGGAGCAATCCGTCACCCTTCCGGTGGCATTGTAACCCAGTATTTAGATGTTCGCCGTCCCCCAAGGGTCGCATTCCGGTTTTTCGAACGCGACTGCCGCAAAATCCCGTTAATCCTTGCCAGCGGGTCTATAATGGTTGCCGTTGGCCCTTCCCTAGAAACCAGGCTGCAAGACATTGAAAGTCTGCATCCGCGAAACGGGAAGTTCGCCGAACATGCTTACAATCCGTCGAGGTGGCCTATGGAGTGGACTCCTTTAATGCTCGGGCTTGCGATTGTGTGGGGTGTTTTCACCGTCGGCCTGATTCTCCTGCTGATCTACCGCAGCACGCTCACCATGCACGAGGATGAGCAGTTGTATCTGGACGATGCGAATTCGCACATGCAGCAGGAGCAGACCGAACTGCTGGTGAAGGTCAACCGGCTCACCATTCCGGTGTGGGTCTTCGGCGCCGGCTCGGGCGTTCTGTTGCTGGTGCTGGCCGGCATGTTCATCTACCAGGGACTGAATAACGTCCAGTAACGGTTTGTTCAGCCCGATAGTCCAGTAAATTCGTCCACAGCCCGCTCGTCGGGATAAGACCGTCCAAAATTGAGACCGCGCCGTTTATCGCTGACCGGGTTCTGACTTCGGGTGGCGCAGCGCTTTCAGCGCTGCGATCTTAATCCAATCCCGAGACCGGGCTTTAGCCCCCGAGGGACTCCGCGAGGCAACAC
>JBAVAV010000295.1:0-4051 GCA_049585895.1 Candidatus Sulfotelmatobacter sp.
GTGTTTTATATCTGCGATTCCCATTTTGATAGGGCAATAGTTCCTGCGTTACCCGGGATTCGGCCCGGCACTCGCTTGCGGAATGCCTGTTATTTGGGCTTTTCGGCCGTTTCCGTCGGCTGCACGCGGGGCACGGTCTGTAGGCACTTGTAACTTTCTGGGCACCATGCAACCTTCTCTTAGGAAATCTTGATCAGACTGCTGATAAGCCGTATAAGCTTAGATTATCAGCAGTGACCCCAACCTCCATGGAGTGTGTATGCGATTTTGCAAGCTGCTTCTGCCGCTTCTTGTCTCCAGTCTGGCCTTTGCGGTGCAACCTGACCGTATTCTGAGCCCTATTGATTCGAGCCAGGGGGTTGTGCTCACCAAGAGCCTCCATCCCAAAGCGCAGCCGCAGTATGACTTGGGCGCCGCCGACCCGTCTCTGAAGCTAAGCTATATTACGATGTTGATGGCGCCGTCGAGCGCCCAGCAGAAGGCTTTGGACCAGCTACTCGCGCAGCAGCAGGACCGCAAGTCGCCCAACTACCACAAGTGGCTTACTCCGCAGCAATTCGCTGACCGCTTCGGCCTGAGCCAAAGCGATCTGAACAAGGTTACGTCGTGGCTCAAGTCGCAGGGCTTTCAGATTCTGAGCACCGGGGGTGGTCACAACTCGGTGATATTCAGCGGCACCGCCGCGCAGGCGCAGAGTGCTTTTGGCGCCGAGATCCACCGCTACAACGTCGAAGGGGAAGAACACTTCGCCAACTCCGCGCCGATTAGGTTGCCGGTCGCGCTCAGCGGGATCGTCACCACGGTGACGGGACTGCACGACTTCCGACCACAGCCCGCCAGCGGCGGGAGGCGTTTTGCCGCGATGCGCAACGGCCGGCCTGACTACTACGATGCAAACTTCGCTTTCCCAAATTTCCTCGCCCCGGGCGACGTTGCCACGATCTACGACATCAACACGCTGTACAACGCTTTACCAACTGCGATCGACGGCAGCGGACAAACGCTGGCTGTGGTAGGCCAGACGGACATACTTCTGTCTGACATCAACGATTTCCGCAGCGGCTTCCAACTCGCTCCCATCCCCACAGGAAGCGGCGGTTGCACCACCGACACGAACGGGATCATTATCTCCCCCTGTGACACTACTAACCTGAAATATGTCCTCGTCGGCACGGATCCGCACAGCCTCGGCGCCGACATCGGTGAAGCCGACCTTGACGTGGAATGGACGGGAGCGGTCGCCCGCAACGCGAAGATCGTTTATGTCAATGCCCCCGCCACCGCCAGCGGCGTTAATGACTCCCTACACTCTGCCATCAATCCTCCCAGCGGACCGCCCCTGGCTACTGTGGTCAGCATGAGCTACGGCATCTGCGAGGCTGAGGCATCCGACCAGGAAACCCTTCTCCAACAGGGCAACACCGAAGGCGTCACCATCGTCAACTCGTCCGGTGATGCAGGCTCGGCGACGTGCGATCGCAACCCGGTCGAATCGAGGCAACCGTTCGCTACCGGGGCCACGGGCGGCCTGGCGGTGAGTTATCCTGCCAGTAGTCCGGAGGTTACGGGCGTCGGTGGCACCGCGATCTCCCTCGCCAACGACTCCTACCCCAATCCCTCGAGCTTCTGGAGCACCACCATTGGGGCGAACGGGGGCACGGCGCAAAGGTACATTCCCGAAATCCCCTGGCAGGACGACGAAGAGTGGGCGCAGTACTGTCACGCTCCGATCTCTGGGGACACATTTTGCAGCACGGGTGGCGGTACGTCCGGATGGGTTCCGCTTACATCGACGGCGACTGCGGCACAGGTGCAGGAGGACATCTGGATTTCCCAGGGCGGCGGCGGAGCCAGCAACTGCTTCACCGAGAACGCCGGCGTGTGCACGGGCGGCTTTCCTCAGCCCAACTACCAGACGACGCTGATTGTTCCCCTCGCCCCCGGCAACGTTCGCTACGTGCCCGATGTGTCGCTTTTCGCCTCGCCGAATTTTCCCGGCTACATTTTCTGTACCCAAGGCACCTGCGCCAGCGGAATCTTCACCGCAGTAGACAGCTTCCAGTCACTCGTGGGAGGCACCTCCGTTTCAGCGCCCGTTTTCGCGGGCATGGTCGCCTTGCTGAACCAGTATCTTGTAGCCAATGGCCTCCAAAGCATGCCGGGTGTGGGTAATATCAATCCCACACTTTATGAGCTGGCCGCAACTCCGTCGAACAATGCCTTCAACCCCGTTACCACAGGCGACAACAATGTCTATTGCTCGCCGCATACGCCGGCAAGCCAACCGCTGGCGATTCAGTGCCCGGCTGCCATTCCGCCGTCCACGCAGGGTGTTTTCGGCTTCAGCGCATCCAACTTCGACCTACCCACGCACTATAACCTTGTCACCGGTCTCGGCTCGGTCGATGTCGACAACCTGTTTGTTGCTTGGGCCGCCGCGACCGGCGGTACTTTCACCATCTCTGCCGCGCCTACCACCGTCAGCGCCATCGCTGGGCACGACAGCAATACGACAACCATTACAGTCACCCCGGCGAACGGATTCATCGGAAGCGTAACCTTTAGCTGCACCGGCCTGCCCACGGGCGCGACTTGCAGTTTCAATCCCACAAGTTCCGCTACGTCCACAATGCTAACCGTTCAAACGTCGGCCAACATGGCCGCCGCAAACAACATTGCCTTCACCGTCAAGGGCACGTCAGGGAGCCTGTCGAGTACAACCGCGGTGTCGCTCAATCTGAGCGCAACAGATGAAACCTTTACCATAACGCCTGGCGTCCCGACCCTCAGCCTTGCGCCGGGTGCGACCTCGGGGAATACGGTGAATGTCACGGTTGGCGGCACCAATGGATTTATCGTAAACAACGGAGGAACGCTCACCACCGCCCTCCCGGTTACATACAGCTGCTCTACGACAGGATTCCCATCCGAAGCCAGTTGCGTCTTCAGCCCTAGTGCAACCACCAGCAGTACCACTCTGACCCTGAGCATCACAACCACCGCGCCGACGGCGCAGCTTCGTCCACCGCTGGGCCGCGGCAGCAGTATTTTCTACGCTATGTTGCTGCCCGGCTTGTTCGGCATTGTTTTCGCTGCGGGATCGGGGAAGCGCGGGGCGCGCCTGTTGAGCCTGATCGTGGTTCTGGGCTTCTCCACGTTATGGCTGGGTGCTTGTGGCGGCTCGAGCAGCAGCAGCATGAAGAATCCGGGAACGCCGGCTGGAAACTACACTGTGACCATCAACGCCACCACCGGCGGCGCGAATCCGGTCACGGCATCAACCTCGTTCATGCTTACCGTGCAGTAGGCGCTGCGGTTTCAAAAGGCGCTTCGCGAAAGCGGAGCGCCTTTTGCTTGTTCGGGATAGGTTCGAAATCGGAAAATAACCGAAAGCTGGTAGCGGTTAGTAATCCGTTCGTACGATCGTCCAGCAAAAGATCGTTAAGAAAGCTTTTGCGGGAGGGCGAGGTTGCTGCTCCAGCAATCGGCGACGATCAGCCAGGCACCGAGACGGCGCCAGACTTTGAGATACTTGCCGCGGTCGGCGACGGTCGTGGAATCGGGCTGGCGGATGGCGAGGGAATAGCGGCCCATTTCCATAGCCATGTCGGTGGAGTGGTCGACCCGCAGGGTTTCCAGGCGGAGGTTTTCGTATCCGCTGTCGCCGAACTGCCGCAGCAAGCGCTCGACGGCCTTGGGGCCGTGGGCGGGCTCGTGATTGGGGGCCATCAAAACGCCGTCGGGTGCGAAGAGCGCGGCGACCTGATCGTAGTTGCCGGTGTTGAAGGAGGTGACAAAATCCTGAGAGAAGCCCCGGATCAAGGACTGGACATCCAAGAATGGATGAGTATCCGCCAAGGAACTTAAGTTCGGCCGGTACATCGAACTACCTCCTGGGAGAGGGCAAAGAAGCTGGACGAGGTGGCCCGAGGACAATTGATCCTCAGCGAGGGCCTATTCTAGCGCAAACCCGCCTGTGGAAAGCGAAAAGTTTTTGCGGCGCGAATTCAGCCAAATAGGCTGCGGCGCGAGCTAGGTTTTGCAGTTGTGC
>JBAVAV010000296.1:0-2422 GCA_049585895.1 Candidatus Sulfotelmatobacter sp.
CTCCGTGTCCGACGACTCAGCCAATCTGGATTTTCTCGTGCTTAACCGGGAACAATACGAGGAATTTTCTCACGGCCACTCCGGAGAGGTCCTGTTCTCCGTCGAAGGCTCTCACAATCAGGCCATCAACTATGACCTCCCGGCTTCTCTCGATCAGCCGGTTAAGTACTACCTGGTCTTCCGCTCTAGCCCCGGCAGCGGGCCAAAAAAGGTCGTTGAAGCCACATTCCGCGTGGATTTCTAAGGAGAAAGTGAATTCAGTGAGACGCTTCCTAGGACATTGCCGGGCGCTCCTGTTGATTACCGGATTGTTTCTTGTTGCGACGAGTTCCTCGCTTGCGGCTCAGGAGCGCCCCGGTGAGCAAGTATTCTTCCACGCCAAAGTCTTCACCGGCGATCCGCAGAATCCGTATGCCGAGGCGGTGGCGATTCGGGACGACAGGATTCTCGCGGTCGGCAGTCTTTCCCAGGTGATGAGGTCTGTGTCAGCGAATGCCGAGCGCGTTGATCTGGAGGGCAAGAGTCTTTTTCCCGGATTCATCGATTCGCACAGCCACTCCATCGATGGCGGACTCAGCCTGATTGCGGCCGACGCCGGCGAAAAGGTGCATGCCCTCGAGGCGCTTGCGCCATTTGTCGCAGACGCGAAAAAAACGGGCAAGGGCGTGCGCGGTGACGTGCTTGAGATTCTTGGATTGCCACTAGAGTTCTGGTCGCATTGCGACGTGCTCAATGCAGAGTTCAGCACTGGTGCTTATGAGAAGCAAAGCGTTCTTCTGCGCGGAATGGATGGGCACACGGCCTGGGCCAATCGCGCGCTGTTACGCCGGGCGGGCATCACGGCCGATTTCCTGAAGAAGCTTTCTGCCGGCGAGAGGAGTTATTACGGTCTCTACAAAGACATGCAGCCGAACGGCTTTCTGGTTGATGTGGGCACTCAGAAAATCGAACCGCTTCTGCCCGAGCACAGCCCAGACGAGTTGCTGGCGGCGGCACGCGCTGCTTTGCAATATAACTACAGCCTTGGCATCACGGCTTGGCTTGATCCGCTGGCCAGCGATTATGTGTTGCAGGCCTACAAAATGCTGGCGGACCGGGGTGAGCTGACTTCGCAGGTCGTTGCGTTCCCGCAGGTTTTGGTGAAAAATCCCGCCGCGGAACTCGCACGGGTGCAGACGACGCGCGAGGCTTACAGCGACGTTACTAATCTGCACATAACCGGCATCAAGGTTTTCGCCGACGGTGTGGTGGAGTATCCCTCGCAGACGGCGCATCTCAGCAAGCCGTACAAGAATACGGGACGCAACGGCGATCTGTTGTTCGATCCGAAGACTTTTGCCCAACTGTGTGTGGCGGCGGACAAACAAGGATTAATCATTCACGTGCACGCGCTCGGTGACGGTGCTGTGAACGAGGCGCTGAACGGCATCGCGGCGGCGCGAAAGTCGAATGGCAATTCCGGGTTGCCGCATACGCTTACGCATGAGCAGTTCGTGGAACCGGAGGATTTTCCACGCTTCCGGGAACTGGGCGTGGTGAGCGCATTGCAAATGTTCTGGGCGGATGCCAGCAATGACACGATTGAAATCGTGAAGCCTTATCTTGATCCCGAAGTTTATAAGTGGCAGTATCCGGCGCGGTCGATCCTTGACAACGGCGGGATTATCTCCGGCGCGAGCGACTGGCCGGTTTCGACTGCGAATGTGTTCCGGGCGATCTATCAGGCGGAGACGCGCAAAGGTCCGGAGGGAGTGCTGGATCTTTCGCAGGCGATGCCGCGGGAAGCGATGTTTTACGCCTATACGCGAAATTCAGCGCGGGCGATGAATCTGGATTCCATTGGGACGATCGCTCCCGGCAAGCGCGCGGACCTGGTCTTGCTGGACCGCGACGTTTTGACGATTTCTCCGGAGGAGATGCGCGATACCAAGGTGGTCTGGACCATGGTGGCTGGAAAGACGGTTTATCGGGCGAAGTGAAGCCGCTGTCAGGCCGGCGCACGTTTAGAATTTGGTTATGACGGAACTGGGCAAGGTGCTGGTTGGGCTGGGTGTAGTGGTCGTGGTGGCGGGGATTCTGCTGATGCTGCTGGGCCGAACCAATCTGCCGCTGGGACGCTTGCCCGGCGACATTGTCTACCGTGGGAAGAATACAATTTTTTATATTCCGCTGGCGACGTCCATTGTTGTGAGCGTGGTGCTCTCGCTCGTGCTGTACTTGATCAATCGGTTCCGGCGGTAGGAGCGCCTTTCGACGGGTAGGAGAAATGGAGATAGAGATAAAGATGATCTGCAAGACCGGCTACGCTCTGGTTGCACCTCCGGATCTGATGCGCGACGCGGTGACGGAAGAGTTTGTGCCAGAGCAGCAGGCGGCGCTGCGATAGGGCGTTGTCCTTATTGCCCGTCGGGCTGGTTCGCGT
>JBAVAV010000297.1:0-6886 GCA_049585895.1 Candidatus Sulfotelmatobacter sp.
TAAAGCTATGAAGAGGAAGATTGTGTTGCTGGCTTGCCGAAAACTTCTGGTTCTTCGCGCCGCCACACGGCGATAGCGGCAGAGCCGAGGGCGAGGGCTCCGAGATGCGCGATGCGGGCGGGCTCGGAAGTTTGTCTCGATACCAGTGAACCCGGCATGGCGGCGTCTGGTGACGTCGGTAGTTGGGCGGCAGCGGCGGTGGTGTCGTCGTTCATCTGACCGGCAAGAATGGTCCTATCTGGGACCGTCTCATACGCGTAACCGGTAAGGTAGGCTATCCAGGTTCGGTTCTTGGGGAGGCCGGCATGAAACTTAACACTGAGCCTTGCCCACCCATAGTGATTTTCTCCGTTGATTTGGAACCGCAAGCCGAGGTAACGGTTGTTCACGTTGACCCAGCCGTCGGCGTAATAGACGCTACCTCGCCGATCCAGTTCCGCAAACGCCATCTCCGCGCCGCCCGGAGCGCACCATCCGCGCTGATGCGCAGATCGGATCTGGCTGCCCGGTCTGAGTGCTGCGGCATAAATGAACGTGCTGATGCAATCTGAGGTAACGCATTGAACGTGGTTCCCTGTAGGCGCCTTCATCGACAGCGCTTGAATGGTCCCAAAGGAACCATCCCTTATAGCGTGTTCGGCGAGGACATAGTCAATAATTCCATCGTGATTGAGATCGAGGTTATAGGTCCCCTGGCGCCCGATCGTTTGATCGGCGGGTGTATACACAATTTCCGCCTCGGAAGATCGCGGTAGTGCAAGCAAGGCCACTCCGGCCGCCCCCGCGGCGATAGCGTAGGTGCTCAGCCGTTGATGCACTGGCGCGCTAAGGGCCGAGGGTGTCCTGCTGGCCGGGAGTGATGGTTTCATAGAACGCCTCGTTGACGCGCGGCAATTGTCACACAGGCTTCCTCCGCAGTCAACGGCTAAGCCAAGTTCGAACCCTTGCGCGACGCGGGGTCTAGGCCCATCGCCCACTCGGTCGCATGCTCGGGCGAAGCCGCATTTGTCTCGCGAGCAGCACTCCTCCTACAATCGAACTTCTTCATGAGCACACTGGCTTCCACAAGTGTCCCCACCACTCGCCGGTCGCATGTCCTGAGCACTTTGCTCTGGCTGGCACTGGTGATCGCCGTCCTCCTGGCGGGAGCCGTGAGCTATGCCTACTTCGTAGTCCGCTCGGCCTTGCCGCAACTCGACGGCAATTTGCAGGTACGAGGGCTTTCAGCGCCGGTTTCGGTGACCCGCGACCAGCACGGAGTTCCCACCATCGAAGCCGCGAATACGGACGATTTGTTCTTCGCCCAGGGCTACGTCACCGCCCAGGACCGGCTGTGGCAAATGGATGTGATGCGCCGCGTCGGCGCGGGCGAGCTTTCTGAGATTCTCGGCCCTGATACGATCGACATCGATCGCGAGCAGCGCATTCTGGGCCTGCGGGCGGCGGCGAGGAAGTCCTTGGAGATGGCGACTGCCGCAGACCAATCCCACTTTGCCGCCTACGCTCGCGGCGTAAACGCGTTTATTGAGCAGCATCTCACGCCCATCGAGTTCCGCATCTTGAAGTATCAGCCCAAGCTGTGGCTGCCGGAAGACTCCGTTGTGATCGCGAACCAGATGGTAAAAGATCTTAACTATTACTACGTGCCGGATGTGCTCGCTCACGAGAAAGTCCTGGCGAAGCTAGGTCCGGAGCTTGCGGGCGATCTCTATGTGAATCGTTCCTGGCACGATCGACCGCCCACGGTCATGCGCGAGGATATCAACCAGCCCAATAACCGGGGCGACTCCGACGATGAAGACGAGGACGAAGACGATTCCGGCATGGACAATTCCGTGACGCAGCAAAGCCAGCCTGCCGCGATCTGGGCGCAGCAGCAACCGGAAGCGGTAAACGGATCGAATGATTGGGTGGTCTCGGGCTCGCACACGGTCACCGGCAAGCCGCTACTCTCGAATGACATGCACCTCGGGCACGAGATGCCGAACTTGTGGTACGAGGCGCATCTGAAAGCGGGCGCGCTCGACGTTGCCGGCGTCACTTTGCCGGGCATGCCCTACGTCGTCGTCGGCCACAATCAGCGCATCGCGTGGGGATTCACTAATCTGGGGCCCGCCGTGACCGATATCTACATCGAGAACTTCAATCGGCAGGGCGCCTATCAGACCCCGCGGGGCTGGGTGCAGCCTGAACACCGTATGGAAGTGATCCACGTGAAAGGCAGGGCGGATGTCACCGTCGACGTGAAAATCACGCGGCATGGGCCGATCATTACCGACATCGCTCCCGGCGAGACGCGTTCCTTGGCGCTGCGATGGACTCTCTACGACGGCCTGCACATGCCGCTCTTCGATGTGGATTCGGCGCAGAACTGGAATGAATTCCGTCGCGCATTCTCGCAACTGGACGCGCCCGGGCAAAATGTTGTCTTCGCCGACGTAGACGGAAACATCGGCTATCAGGCCACGGGGCACGTTCCCATGCGGACCGCGGGTGATGGCAGTTTGCCCGTCGGCGGCGCGGACGACGCCCATGAGTGGACCGGCTACATTCCCTTCGACAAACTTCCCAGTATCTACAACCCGCCCTCGGGAATCATCGCAACCGCCAATGGGCGCATCACTCCTGACGACTACAAATATTCGATCAGCATGGAGTGGGAAGCGCCCTGGCGCACGGCGCGGATCTATCACGTGCTCGAATCCGGCCGCAAGTTCTCGCCCGCCGATATGCTGGCGTTGCAGAACGATATCCATTCGGAAAACGATTTGTTCGCGGCGGAACGTTTTGTTTACGCCGTGGATCATGCCGGGAAGCCTTCGGCGCGTGCGAAACAGGCCGCTGATCTCCTGCGTAACTGGGATGGACGCATGCTAGCGTCCTCGGCGGCGCCGACGATTGCGGTGCGCTCCGCGCAGGAGTTGACGCGGCTACTGCTTGAGCCGCGGCTAGGGCCAGCGCCGGATGACCCGAAGGTGCAGGATAAAACTCTGAACTGGAAGACGTACCACTGGGCGATGCGTACCGTGTGGCTGCAGAATGTAATGTTGCATCAGCCCAAGCGCTGGCTGCCGGAAAAGTATTCGAACTACGACGAATTGCTGGCGGCAGCCGTGGAGGCGGCGGTGAGCGAATCGAATTCGGGCGGGTCAAATTCAGGCAAATCAAGCGCGCCGAAGCATCTGACCTCGTGGCGCTGGGGAGCATTCAATGCGGTGGAGATCGAGCACCCGGTGCTGGGCAAAATTCCCATACTGCGAAAGTTGTCCGCTCCGGGAGTGAACGAGCAAGCGGGCAGCGTTTACACGGTAAAGGCCGTCACGCCCCATCACGGGCCGTCAGAACGATTCACCGCGAACCTGGCGGACTTCGATCAATCCACCTTGAATCTGGTAACAGGGCAGGCAGGCAACTTCCTTAGTCCTTACTACATGGATCAGTGGAAGGCGTGGTATGAAGGCACAACGTTCGCGCTCCCGTTCACGGCCAAGGCTGTGGACGCGGGCAAGGCGCACAGGCTGGTTCTGGAGCCGGGAAGATAGCGCCGCACGTCGGCCTAATGCCGGAGACATGACGCCTTTAGAAGAAGTCAATCGCTTTCACGCCAATGACCTGGCCTACGATCGCGATGGTTCCCGAAACATGGCTGTTCAGCAGCAAGCTGTCGATGGTCGTATCGTAGACGCGCAGGTTGCCGCCTTCGGCCACATATTCCACGTCCCGCGAAGTAAAGCTCTGCAGGTCGGTGACGTCGCCATTATCGGGCGGGATTACGACTTGACTGTTCGTAGTGTCGTAGATCGAGAGGCAGCCGCGAACTTCTCCCTGCGGATTGTTCACGTTGCCTACATTCGTGCAGGTGTGCGCACCGATGAAGAGCTGTCCGTTGGCGCTCAGGCTCATGATGGAATGGTAGCCATCGGTGATGACGGCGCTCCCCGTGATGGCCAACGCCCCCAGATCGACGATGTCAAGGCGCCCGCACGCCGTGGCTGCAGTGGTCTCTCCGGTACAGGCGTTGTTGGTGGGCGACGTGCCGGCCACAAACAGCGTCGAACCGCTGAGCAGGCCCATGGTTGCGCCGTCCACGGGGAGGGACGCTCCGGCGGAAGGCGTCGCGCCCAGGTTCAGGATCTGCACACTGGCCTGCGTGCCCTGGCACTCCGCCCCGCAGTTCAGGATGTAGGCCACTGTGCCATCACTGCTGAAGAACCCATAGACCGGGCGGTCGAACCCGGGCACCGCGGTGGTCACGGGAAGGCTGGTGTTGAGGTTCAGCGGCGAGACGATCGTCACAGCGTCGGAATCGGCACTGAAAGCCAGGATCTGCGCTCCGCTCTCATCCGATACGACCGTCTGGACGTTCGGAACGCTGATGCTTGCCGTGATCGCTCCCGCGGTAAGATCCATCCTTTCCACAGCGCCGATCGGAGCGCCGTTGAGCGGCGCTGCCGGCACAGCAGCATAGCCGAGTGTTTCGGTGGAGGCAATCACCATGCTGGTAGTCGGCCCGGGCAGTTGTATGACTCCGGTGACTGCCTCGGCTTTCGTGTTAACGATGGCCACCCGGTTCGAGCTGGAGTCAAAAGCCAGCAGCGTGGCCTTGGTCGGCGATAGAGCCATAAGTCCCGGAGAGTTGCCTACAGTAATCGGGGCCACTCGCGGCAGCACATCCGTCTGGCCGTTGATGATTACCAGGCCTCCAGCGCTCGTCAGGCTGGAAACATCCTGCGAAGCCAGCACGCGGTCGTACAAACCGCTGGGCGGTTTGGGAACGTAGCTTCCTTTATAGCAGGAATTGAGACTGACGCTGACCAGCGCGAGCAGGGGAAACAGGGCGGCTTTCTTCAAACTTCAGGCTCCTAACTGCAGGAAAACCGGAGATTTAAGTGCGAAATAGCGGATTATAGCAAAGTCCGTGCTCGACCTTAGGGCTTCGACCGCTGCAACTGCTGCAGACGTGTGCTGTTTCATCGTTGGGCCTGCTTGAGATGCAAACACGCGCGCGCATCCTGTATTCTCATAAATTATGGCGGCTGACCTCCTGGCACAGATCAACCTCGCCCCCCGGCTATGCGACGGCGCGATGGGCACGTTGTTATACGCCAAGGGAGTCTTCATCAATCGTTGCTATGACGAACTGAATCTCTCCCAGCCCGACCTGATTCGCGGCCTGCATCACGAATATTTGCAGGCCGGGGCAGAGATCATTGAAACCAACACTTTCGGCGCCAATTCCTTCCGCCTGGCCCGCCACAGCCTGGCCGACAAAGTACGCGAGATCAACTTGTCTGGAGCGAGAGTGGCCCGGGAAGCCGCCAAGAGTTTCGATGTCTGGGTAGCGGGATCGGTTGGCCCGCTCGGAACCAGAATTGAACCTCTGGGAAAGACTTCATTCGCCGAAGCTCGTGAGGCATTTCGCGAGCAGATCGCAGCGCTCGCTGAAGGTGGAGTTGACCTGCTGATCCTGGAAACTTTCGGATATCTGGAAGAGCTGCACCAGGCCATGCTCGCGGCCAAGGACGTGGCTCCGAAACTGCCCCTGGTGGCGCAGGTCACGATCGATGAAGACGGCAACTGCCTCGACGGTTCCGATCCCGAAACTTTCGCTCCCCGGCTGGCGGAGTGGGGCGCGGACGTGATCGGCTGCAACTGCAGCGTGGGTCCGGTGGCCATGCTCGATGCCATCGAGCGCGTCCGGGCCGTCAGTTCCCTGCCCTTGGCCGCTCAACCGAACGCTGGCATTCCACGCTCGGTGGAGGGCAGAAACATCTACCTCTGCTCACCCGAATACATGGCCAGCTACGCGCGAAAATTCGTGGCCGCCGGCGTGCGCATCGTGGGTGGTTGCTGCGGAACCACCCCCGAACACATTCGCATGATGAAGTCTGCTCTGCGCGTGCGCGAGGCGCGCGGAAAAACAGTATCGGTGAACGTTCCCGGCGCTCCGGCCGCGCCCATGGCCGTCCCAGCCCAGCCCCTCGAAGAACGATCCCTTCTCGGCGCGAAGCTTGCGCGCGGCGAGTTCGTGACCATGGTCGAAGTGGTCCCGCCCAAAGGCATCGATGTGGGCAAGGAACTCGAAGGAGCGCGCTTCCTGAAGTCGGTGGGCGTGGATGGGGTCAACATCCCTGACAGCCCGCGAGCCTCGGCGCGCATGAGCAATCAAGCGCTTTCTCTGCTGGTGCAACGCGAAGCCGGTATCGACGCCATTCTGCACTACACCTGCCGGGATAGAAATGTGTTGTGCATCCAGAGCGATCTGCTGGGCGCGGCCGCAGTCGGCATCAGGAACCTGATCTGCATCACGGGCGATCCGCCGAAGATGGGCAACTATCCTGATGCGACGGCGGTGTTCGACGTGGACGCAATCGGCCTGGTCAACATCGTCCACAATCTGAATCGCGGACTCGATCTGGGCGGCAATCCCATCGGAAACGGCACGGGCTTTGTAATTGGCGTGGGCGCTAACCCCGGGCTGACCGATCTCGACGAAGAGATTCGCCGCTTTGAATACAAGGTCGAAGCCGGCGCGGAATATGTCGTCACGCAGCCGGTGTTCGATATCCGCCTCCTGGAGAATTTTCTGCGTCGGATCGAGCACTGCCGTGTCCCCGTGGTAGCGGGCATTTGGCCGCTGCTGAGCGTGCGCAATGCCGAATTCATGAAAAACGAGTTGCGCGTATCTGTGCCGGATTCGATTTTGGAGCGCATGGCGAGGGCGGCTTCACCGGAGGCGGCTCGGGCGGAAGGCATCGCAATTGCCCGCGAGATGTTAATTGCGGCGCGGCACACCGTGCAGGGAGCGCAGATCAGTGCGCCCCAAGGGCGATACACCTCGGCTGTGGATGTGCTCGAGGCGCTGGGAACGAAAACTCCCGCTTCC
>JBAVAV010000298.1:0-1617 GCA_049585895.1 Candidatus Sulfotelmatobacter sp.
GAGATAGTATTACCAACGTTACCGCCGCTACCGCCGCTACCGCCTAGGCCGCCAACTAGAGTGCCGCCTGCACCGCCGCTTCCGCCGTCACCTGTGTTGCCGCTAGTACCGCCGCCTGCTGCGCCGCCATTGGCGTTTGTATTGCCTACAGCTCCGCCAGCACCGCCTGCGCCTGTAGTGCCGCCGTTAGCGCTACTGCTACCGCTTGTAGCACCACCGCTAGTTGCAGCACCGCTTGTGCCGCCGTTCGCACTATTGCTGCCGCCGTTAGCAGTGCCGCCACCGCCGCCGGTTGACGCTCCACTGTTGCCGCCGGTTGATGTACCACCAGCGCCGCCAGTCGAGGTACCGCCTTTGCCGCCGTTAGCGTTACCGCCTTTCGCTTCAGACTGTACTTTTTGTTTAATAATGTCTACAGATTTCTTGATATTGATGCTTGTGAGATGTATGTTACTTTGTTTGTGTTTGTTGTTTCCGGATGATCCGCCTGCCATCGCATAGTTGTATGGAAGCACAAGTGCTCCTGCTACGAGAATCGTAGCTACAGCTATTGAGGCAATAATGATTGTTGTATTCAAATTAGGTCGTTAGTTATCTACATGAGAACAGCTATTTAAGTATCAATCAGTAAAATTAGCAGTACATCTTCTATAGTATAATTAGCAGTACTTGTTCTGTAATATTTGTCTCTAGATGGTGAATCAACATCAATATACACGAAAAATGGATAAGAGCAAAATGGTACAGAAGTTGCATTAGAATACGGTATACTCCTACGTGCTATGCTATACTATACTAAAAGACAAGTAACCTAACCTAACCTAACTGCAGTCGAGATTATTAGATTCGATGCACCTCGAAAGCTATCATTAGAGCTATTGTTAGCAATTCATGGTAAGACCTTTATCTGCTGTTCGGTTATATTTATGAACTTTAATCAATCTAAAAGGCTGATAATATTATTGGAAAAACGTTGAATTCGATATCGTTATTGAAGCAATATTGTATTTGCAATAAATTATTTGCCACAACGGTTGAATAATTCTGGAAATATCCCCATTAACCTAGTTAAGAAACAATGCCTCGATGGACTAGAATTTCAGAGTCTTTCGTATGACCAGCTCTCCAATACCACGAATTATGTTCGTGTGATCAGCTTCGGGTTCTGTCGTTATGTAGAGAAGATGGTTCTCGTCATCATTATCTTGACCTAATGGCATAGTGATGCGTTTAACCTTCTCATATTCTGCCAATACATATTTTCCTTTTCCAATCTTCGGAGCAAGTTCGCTGCGTGTTTTCCATGCTTTAACTGCAAGATCTAGTGATTTCCTGCTTTCGTCTGGAGTTAGCAAATTTCTTACACCTTCACGGTGATCAGAGTGCATAATTTTGCCATTTTGATCACATATTGTAACTAATCTAATCTTTGGATCGCTTTTCATTATACTTTCATGGATGCGCTTGTAATCCATAGGTAATCTTAGAAGAGGCGGAACTAATAAGATTTTTGAATAGTTCCCGATGCACCATGGTTGGGTGTGTTCACATTTTAATACTACATTGAAATATTAAAAATATTTTGAAATTACACGTACATATGTTAAGTAATGGTTC
>JBAVAV010000299.1:0-2502 GCA_049585895.1 Candidatus Sulfotelmatobacter sp.
GTCCGGAACAATTGTTTCGACGTTCAGAAAGCTGACGGTTTCATCCGGACGGATGAGATTACCCACGAGAAAACGGGTCCACGTATTTCCGGACCGGGGATATGAGGTCAGAAAGGTATCATCCGGAAAAATCGTGATCTCCCGCTCCAGCAGGGTCTTGCGCAGAAATACATCGCTGACCCGCGACAAGTGCCGGAACGCTCTCTTCACGATCCACATTGGGATGCAGCCTATTCTACAAGTCCGCTTTCACCGTTCCTGTACTTTCCCACCCACCCGGCCAAGCGTTGCTTCCGCGCGAACATTTTTCTGGCTTCGCCGCGAAGCTTGGAAACAATCTTATAACGTGACTTCACAAACCAAGGCACACTATGCGGCACACAACCATACTTCTCCTTGTATGTGCCCTGCCCGCCCCAGTCGTAAATCTCGGCGCCGCGGTTCTTCCAATAACGCATGGCGTACCAGTGGATTAATTCGTTCGGCCGTAGCTGCTGGCTGCTGCGCCAGCTCGCATTCCCCCAGAACTCCGCGATCTTATTAAAACCGGGGAATATCCCAGTCGCGATGCACTTGCCCTCGCCGTCACGCGCGCGCAGTAGGAGGAGATAACCGGACGGCTTCACGTGACGGATCAGCGAGCGCACGCGCTCGACGTCATAAGTGGGAGCCAATTTCTGCCTGGCGAAGACATCCTGCAGCTGTTCGTAGTATTCGTCTGCAAATGCGAGATCGTCTGCCTCTTCGATGTGCACTCCACTTTTCTCCGCCTTGCGGATGCAGCGCCGGCACGCGCTCTCCATGTTGTTGAACAATTCCTCTTCTGTCTTCCGCAGGTCCGTGCGATAGGAACGGTAGAACTCGCAGTCGAAGCCCAAAGCCTGCCCGTCTTCCACGGACAAATGCGGGTCGGAGATCTCTATGTGCATGCACTTCAACTCGCTCCACGCCATCTTCTCAATGGCCGCGAGCGCAGCCGCCCGCGAAGAGCCAAGGCGCAAATTGAATCCCATGTACGGCGTTGTCCAGCCGGGGAACGAGCTGCCCAGAATTTTCACTCCGAAACGCGTGAAGGTCAGGCCGGTAAAGTAGCCCGCCACTCCACCGCCTTCGCTTAACTCCACAATGACGGGCGAGGCTCTTTGGGATTCGCCGACGAACGCGACCCACTCTCGGGTTTGAAAAACGGAGCGATCCTCAAAGCGGTCCAGTTCGCCCCAGGGAACCTCCGCCGGATCGACAAGCCTGCACTTCATCGAAGAGCCGAACGCGGATGAGTCAGAGCTCGCGGCAGCGCCCGGACTGTCTGCCTGGCGGCTCACCAGCAAATTCCCTCGTAAGGTCCAACGAATTCCGGCCGGCACGAAGGGTCCAGATGTACAAGATCGATGACCACTTGATCAGACTTCAGAATGCTCGAAATCAGACCGCGCTCGGCTACTCGAGTGCCAAGAATTACGACTTCAGCACTCTCGACTGCTTGCGCCAGGTCGGCAACCAGCAACGAGCCAATATGCGGAACCACTTCCTCAATGTACTGGCGGTTCGCCCCCGCAAGCCTTCCCAGAGATACATCCGGATCCCAAATGTGAACCTCAAAACCCTCTCCGAGCAGTTGTTTGATCAACTGAACCTGGGGACTCTCGCGCAGGTCATCGGTGCCGGCTTTAAAGCTCAGTCCCAAGACTGCAATCCGTTTTCGGTTCGTCTGCAGGATTGCGTCCATGGCACGCTTGACGTGTTCTGTGTTGCTGGGAAGCACCGATTCCAACAGAGGCAGATTCAGGTCTAATTGCCTGGCGCGGTAGGAAAGCGCACGCAAGTCTTTCGGCAAGCAGGAACCGCCAAATGCGAACCCCGGAGAAAGATACGCCGCCGAGATGTTGAGCTTGGTGTCGCTGGTAAATATTTGGGTAACCAGATGGGTATCCACTCCCAATTGCTTGCACAAAGTTCCGATTTCATTGGCGAACCCCACCTTGACCGCATGATACGCATTGCAAACATACTTCACCATTTCGGCAGCGGGAATCGACGTTTCGAATACCCTGCCGGGAATGTTTCTGTAAAGTTCGCGAACCTGAGCCAGTTGAGTTTCGCCTTGTGCGCCCAGAATCGTATAAGGAGGCTGCAAAAAGTCGGCCACCGCGCTTCCCTCCCGCATAAACTCAGGGTTATAGCACACCGCGAAATCGGCTCCGGCCTTGCGCCCGCTGGTCCGTTCCAGCGCTGGGATCACCACCGATTCCGTTGTTCCCGGCAACACCGTGCTGCGCACGACAACCGTGTGATACGAATCCTTTCCTGCGAGGGCAGCTCCGATTTCATTCGCTACCCTTTCGAGGTAACGCAGATCGAGTTGCCCGCTGCGCAGGCTTGGGGTACCCACACAGATAAACGTAACCTCAGAGTCACGAATCGCTTGCCCGGCATCCGTTGTGGCGTGCAACCGGCCGGCGGCATGGGCCGCTGACGCCATTTCGCCGATCTGCGCCTCGACAA
>JBAVAV010000300.1:0-3873 GCA_049585895.1 Candidatus Sulfotelmatobacter sp.
GAAGACCAGTGGTCCCGCGCCAGGAAGCGAGTAAAGGTCACCGCGAATGCCGCCCCGTACGAGAGTGTCCGCGCCCATGGTTTGGGGTATTCATCGGCGAGCACGGAGGCCATGGCCCAGGTGAACATGGCATGTCCTCCCGGGAACGACGTGTTCATCGCGTGATGCCTTAAGAAATCCCCGTGGCCATTGCCCTCCCCGGGACGTTGCCGTCCGGCAATAAACTGCATAGGCGCATAGATCAAGAAAGTATTGACGAGGGTTTCCAGTTCGATCTCCCCCATCTCTTTGGCGTTCTCATTGCCGGTCTTGATTCCGTAGAGCCATACGCCAGCCAGCGATCCGGAAAGGCCGGCAATTGAGATATCGGAAACGGTCTGATAGAGCGTGAAATGACCGCCGGGAAGATTGTTTTCAATGTGGCGGTCGGCCGCGAGGAATGCCCCGGTCCCCACCAACACTACTGCGTCCCACTTGAGGTTGTATGGCTTGAACGGCGCCAGATAGAGCCGTTTTTGATCTTTTGCGATCCGAATGACACTTCGTTTCACGATTCCTTGCCTTGGACTTGAGTCTGTAGAAGGTTCGGGCCCTGAGTCGGGGGCTGCGTTGTCAATATCCCGGCTCTCCAAGCCGAAGTCCGCAACGCGAAAGTTCGGTGCCAGAGTAGTTCCCCGGATGCCTGGTGTGGTTAGCGGGTCTGGAGCAGACGACGATTCTTGACCAAGGCAAGCGATAGGAAGCCAGGCGATCGCCAGACCTGCCAAAGCCGATGAAAGAATGAATCTGCTCAATGCTTTGGGCTCTCGGGGCTTTGAATTTTCGAGAAGAGCACCACACCTATGATGCAAGTTGCGAAAAAGAGTAGCTCAAGTTTCTAAGAAAATGCTTTAGAGGCCGCTCCCCGGGGGGTGGCGGGTGGGGTCTTGGCTAGAGAGAAAATCCCCTCTCACAATTGGGTTTGACACTGTTCCGAAGCGGTTGCTATAGTCGAAGAGTTCCCTTGGGACGCGGGTTTCTGTACAACGTCCGAACAGCTGGGATTGTCCAAGCTCACTCGCCAGGGTGAGCCCACCACAACCAAACGACTTATCCAGCAGTCCGCCAGGCAGGCCCCGCATCCTCACCGCACCAGCGTGCGATTTGCAGCAGAGAGGCAATTAAACTTGTTCGACGAAACCGCGTTCGACGACGCCCCCGGCCATACCCCGCGATCCACCACGATTGTTTCCGAAGCCGAACCCGCCATGGCCGAAAACGAGGCGGCCAGCACGGTTGAGAGCGCCCAGCCGCAGGCCGCGACTGAGCCTGCAATCACCCAGCCTGCAATCGAGGATAAGCCCGTTTCCGCCGCCAGCGACGATTTCGCCACCGCCCTCGAGACCTTCACAACAGAGGCTGAGGAAGCCGTAAGCGAGGATCGCGTCATCAAAGGCACGGTTTTGAAGCTTACCTCGACGCATGTGGTCGTCGACATCGGGGCCAAGTCGGAAGGTATGTTGCCCCTCGCGGAAGTGCTGGATCACGAGGGCAAGCCCAGGTTTCAGCCCGGTGACGAAATCGAGGTAATGCGCGATAAGGGCGAAGCCGAGGAAGGCTACATCAGACTTTCGCACCAGAAAGCGGCGCGCATCCATGCCTGGGATGAAATCGAGAAAGCGCACAACGAGAAAAAGCCGATCAAGGGAGTTGTAGTTGAGCGCACCAAGGGTGGCTTGACCGTGGATATTCTTGGGGCCCGCGCCTTCCTGCCCGGCTCCCAAGTGGACCTGCGCCCCATTCGCAATCTGGATGGCATGAAGGGCCAGACGATTGAAGTGGCAGTGATCAAGCTCAACAAAAAACGCGGCAATATCGTAGTGTCGCGCAAGGAGTTGCTGGAGGGCGAGCAGGCCGAGAAGCGCTCCAAAACGCTGGATCATCTGGAAGAAGGCACGATCCTGACCGGCATAGTCAAGAATCTTACCGAGTACGGAGCGTTCGTCGATCTCGGCGGCCTGGACGGCCTGCTGCACATCACTGACATGTCCTGGGGACGCCTGACCCATCCGCGCGATCTGGTGAACGTCGGCGACCAGATTCAGGTGAAAGTGCTTAAGTACGACAAAGAAAAACAGCGCGTGTCGCTGGGATTCAAGCAGCTCACTCCCGATCCCTGGCTGGACGCGGAGCATCGCTATCCGGTGAGCGCGCACGTCTCGGGGCGGGTAATCAGCGTGACCGATTACGGGGCGTTCGTCGAATTGGAGCAGGGGATTGAAGGCCTGGTGCATGTCAGCGAGATGACGTGGTCGAAGCGCATGAAGCATCCGTCAAAGCTGGTGAACGTCGGGGACCAGGTCGAGTGTGTCGTCCTCAATGTGAACCCGGGCGAGCGCCGGATTTCGCTGGGCATGCGGCAACTGGCCACCAATCCCTGGGATTCTCTGCATGACAAATATCCGGTCGGTATGACAGTGGAAGGCCGGGTGCGCAATCTCACCGACTTCGGCGCTTTCATCGAAATCGAAGACGGCATTGACGGCCTGGTTCACGTCAGCAACTTGAGCTGGACCAAGCGCGTGAAACATCCCTCTGAAGTGCTCAAGAAGGGCGACCGGGTGAAGGCCATTGTTCTGGCCATCGAACCCGATAAGCGGCGACTGTCGCTGGGCATGAAGCAGCTTCAGCCGGATGTATGGGAGTCGTTCTTCGAGACGCATCATGTCGGCGACGTGATCCACGGCAAGGTCTTGCGGGTGGCGGCATTTGGCGCTTTCGTCGAAATTGCCGACGGTATTGAGGGCTTGTGCCACAAATCTGAGGCCGTGGATGGAAATGGCCAGCCCCTGAACTTAGAGCCGGGCGCCGAGCACGATTTCAAGATCATTAAGATGACCCAGGAAGAGAAGAAGGTCGGACTCAGCATCCGCGCGGTGGGTGAAGAGGCTTCCCGCTCCGAGGTCGAGGCTTACAAGCAGCCGGTTTCGAGCACCAGTTCCACGATTGGCGAGCTGATTTCCTGGAAACGCGCCAGCAACGAAGGAAACTAAGACAACTAAGACAACTAAGACGTTCTTTTATCCCGGATGGCTGTCATCCGACGCCTGTCATCCTGAGCGGAGTGGCAGCTTCGCAACAGCGAGGCTGCCGCGGAGTCGAAGGATCCCTACCCCGTCACCGCTGCGGTTTGGTCTCGCCACCTAGCCTGTTCTAGAATCATTCGTTTGCTTAGAGTCATCTCTCCTTACTGAGGACTATCCTTGGCTGAAACCACTTACGACCTGGCCATCATCGGCAGCGGCCCCGCCGGATACACCGCCGCGATCCGCGCCGGCCAATGGGGCCTGAAGACGGCGCTTATCGAAAAAGACAGCTTCCTCGGCGGCACTTGCCTGCACGTAGGCTGCATTCCAACCAAGGCGCTGCTGTTCAATGCCGAACTATGGGACCACCTGAAAGACGCCAAGGAATTCGGCATCGAGGGCGTGGACGCTCGCAAACTGAACTGGACCGCGATCCAGGAGCGCAAGAGCAAAATCGTCGCCAAGCATGCCAAAGGCCTCGAGTTCCTGATGAAGAAGAACAAGGTCGAGACCGTGAAAGGCTACGGAAAACTCACTGGTCCCGCGCAGATTGGTTTGTTGACCGTGGAAGTAGTAAACGACAACAAGGCCAGTCATCTCAAAGCGAAGAATGTCATTCTCGCCACTGGCTCGGAAGCCCGTATGCTGCCCGGCCTCGAAGCCAACGATCGCATCCTCACCAACATCGAGATTCTTAGTCTGAAAGAGATTCCGAAGTCGCTGATCATCGTAGGCGCTGGAGCCGTGGGAGTGGAGTTTGCTTCGATTTATCGTTCGTTTGATGGCGAAGTCACCATCATCGAAATGC
>JBAVAV010000301.1:0-6438 GCA_049585895.1 Candidatus Sulfotelmatobacter sp.
GTTTTCTTTAGCGAGCACGGCGACGGTGTAGGTGCCGATTTTGTTGGCCACGTCGCCGTTGGCGGCGATGCGGTCGGCACCGACTACGATGGCTGCGATCTTGCCTTGCTTCATCATGGAGCCGGCCATGTTGTCGGAAATAACCGTGGTGGGAATGCCGTCTTTCATCAGTTCCCAGGCGGTGAGGCGCGAGCCTTGCAGGAAGGGGCGGGTTTCGTCGGCGTAGACGTGAATCTTCTTGCCTTGCTCGACGGCGGCGCGGATGACGCCGAGGGCTGTGCCGTATCCGGCGGTGGCGAGGGCGCCAGCGTTGCAGTGGGTGAGGACGCTACCTTCGGAGGGCATGAGCGTGGCGCCGTGGTGTCCCATGGCCTGGTTGGCGGCAATATCTTCCGCGTACATGCGCTGGGCTTCTTCGATCATGGCTTGCTTGATCTGCGGAATGGGGCGAATGCGGATGCGCTCGAATTTTTCCTGCATGCGGCGGATTGCCCAGAAAAGATTTACTGCTGTGGGGCGAGTTTTTCCGATGAGGTCGCAGGCTTGGTCGAGGTCACGTTTGAGATCTGCGGTGGTTTCTGCTTTGGAAGTCTTCACCGCGAGAGCGATGCCCATGGCAGCGGCCACGCCGATCGCCGGGGCTCCGCGAACGACCATGTTGCGGATTGCGTCGGCGACCTGCTCGTGGGTTGTGCAGGTGAGGTAGGTCTCTTCGGTGGGCAGCTTCGTCTGGTCGATGAAGCGTACGCCGCGGTCGGTCCATTCCAGGGTGCGGATCACGGTGCCTCAGTTCTCAGTGCCTAGTCCACATTCCTGCTCAATCCTGTCATTGCTAATTCCCCTTGGTCACTCGGTGAGGAGTGGGGAAGATGGCGGGCGCGGTATCGTCGTTTTGCCGAATGTGCTCGGCGCGGACGTCGTTGGCGGTGAAGATGGAGACGAATGGCGCCGGGGCTGCGGCCTTTTCCACATTCGGACGGCCGGTGGCTTCCTCGCGCTCAACCAGACACATCACGCCTGCGATCTCGAATCCGAATTCGCGGGCGGCTTCGATGGCTTGCACCGTGGATGCGCCGGTGGTGCAAACGTCGTCGACGATGACAACGCGCGCGCCCTTCTCGCGGAAGCCTTCTATACGTTGTTCGGTGCCATGCTGCTTTTCGGCCTTGCGCACCAGGAAACCATGCAGGCTGCCGCTGACCATCGCGACGGCGACTACGATGGGATCGGCGCCCATGGTGAGCCCGCCGATGGCTTGCGGTTTCCAGCCGCGCTGGCGAATCTCGTCCAAAAAAACCTCGCCGGTAAGGTGCGAGCCTTTCGCATCGAGGGTGGTGGTGCGGCAGTCAATGTAGTAGTCGCTGGCGGCGCCGGACGAGAGCTTGAACCTGCCCAGGCGAAAGGATTTGTGCGCCAGCAGACTGAGCAGACTTTGGCGCGGGTCTTTTGTTGGATTTTCTCCCGGATTGGCGCGAGAAGAATGCATCAAATTATTAAGATACCACGGGCGCCGGACTACAGGACCTCAGCCCTTGGACCTCAGACCTCCGACCTTCGTCTCCGACTTTACAGCGTGAAGCTCTGGGCCGACGTTTCGGAGGGCGTGATAACCTGAATGTTCTCGCTACTTACGACGCATCGAGGTATGAAATTGCAGAGTCTGCGAAAGCTGGGATTTCTTTTTCTGCTCTCGTTTCTTGCCGTTTTTCTTCTCGCCAACTCCGGGTTGGTGCGCGCCGCGTTCGCCGAGGGTACTCGGACTTGGGAGCAATCGAAATTTGAGGAACTGACGAAGGGCACGGCGACGGGTGTGGCGATCCGCAGCGCGGGAGGACTGGAACTGGCGCCGGCGTTCAAGAGTTTGTATGCCACGCCATCGACTTATATCTGGGCGGTTGCGGCCGATGAGGCGGGGAATGTGTATGTGGCGACGGGCGCTCCGGCGAGAGTGTACCGTATTACGCCGCAGGGCGAGGCGACCATCATTCTGGAGCCGCAGGAACTGCAGGTGCAGGCGCTTGAGGTGGGTTCCGGCGGCGTGATTTATGCGGCGACGGTTCCGGACGGGAAAGTTTACAAGATCGAGCACAAACCCGGTGCGAAAGCAGATTCGGCGAAGGCGGAAGCAGCCAAGACCGACGCAGCCAGGTCTACGGAGAAAGGCTCAACCAAGCCCAGCGTCGACCCCTCGTGGAGTTCGTCGGTATATTTTTCGCCGGGGACGAAGTACATCTGGGACCTGGCGCTGGACAAAGCCGGCAGTCTCTATGTAGCGACAGGCGATCACGGAGAAATCTACAAAGTCACGGCCAAGCGCGAACACTCGCTGTTTTTCAAGAGCGATGAGACGCATATCCGCGTGGTGAAACTCGATGCGCGGGGCAACGTGATTGCGGGTTCCGACGGCAGTGGGCTGGTTTACCGAATTTCTCCAGCCGGAGAGGCTTTCGTGCTGTACAGCGCCCCCAAGAAAGAAATCACAGCGCTGGCACTAGACCGCGAGGGCAATATTTATGCAGCGGGAGTGGGCGAGAAGCACTCAGCGGCCTCAGGCGCACTCAATCCAGCGGCGACGCTGACCATCGGCGCCGCGCCCGCGCCGGGCGCTGCGCCACAAGTGCCGGGGATCACGATCACGCCTGCGCCGGCCACTGTTCAGATGGCCGGACCGTTTCCTTTCCCCGGCGGAAGTGCAGGCGGCGGATCAGACGTGTACCGGATCGCCCCGGATGGATCCCCGGCGAAGATTTGGACATCGCACGAGGATATCGTGTATGCGCTGGCATTCGATTCCCAGGGCCGGTTGCTGGCGGGCACGGGGAATCGCGGACACATCTTTGCCATCCTCGGCCGCGATGAATTCTTCGATCTGTTGAAAGTGCCGGCCTCGCAGGTCACCGGATTTGCCGAAGCTCCGGGCGGCGGGTTGTACGCCGCGACCAGCAACCTGGGAAAGGTGTTTGTGCTGGGTCCGGGGCCGAATTCGGAGGGGACTTACGAGAGCGACGTGTTCGACGCGAAGATTTTCTCGCGCTGGGGGCGGGTAGAGTTCCGCAGCACAGGAAACGCGGAGCTGTTTACGCGTAGCGGGAACGTGGACAATCCCGACCGGAACTGGAGTCCGTGGAAGAAAGTGGACATAGCGAAAGATGGAGGAGCCGGAATCCCTGCGGCCCGGTATGCGCAATGGAAGGCCGTGCTGCATGCCGGAAACGCGGCACCGGGCATAGACAGCGTAACTCTGAATTATCTGCCGAAGAATGTTGCGCCGGAGATTGACGACGTGACCGTGCAGCCGGGCACGCGCTATCAGTTGCTGCCGAGGCCGGCGGGCGTCAGCCTGGGGTTAGATACGAGCGGATCGTCAGGGCTGCATTTCGAGGTGCCGGCGCCGAGCGTGCACGACCGCGACTCGATCGGAGTGAAGTGGAGCGCGCACGATGAAAACGACGATCAGCTGGAGTATTCGGTCTACTACAGGGGCGACGGCGAAACCCGGTGGCTGCTGCTTAAGGACAACCTCACAGATAAGGCTTACTCCTTCGATGCCAGCCTGCTGCCGGATGGCGGATACACGTTGAAGGTGGTCGCGTCGGATGCCCCTTCGCATTCGCCGGGCGAAGCGTTAACGGCCGAAAAACAGAGCCGGAGGTTCGAGGTGGATACCACGCCGCCCCGGATCGAGAATCTTGCAGCTTCGATCGAAGGGGGACAGATTCATGTGACCTTCCGAGGAATTGATGCTTTCTCGCCGGTTAAGCGCGCAGAGTTTTCCGTGGATGCGGGCGAGTGGAAGTTCGTCGAGCCTGTGGGACAGATTGCCGACGCAAAGACGGAGAACTACGACTTCAAAGTTGCGTTAGATACGGGGAAAGACGCGGCGTCAACGTCGGAGCACGTCGTCGTGGTCCGGGTCTATGACCGGTATGACAATATGGGTGCGGGGAAGACAGTCATCAGGGGAAAGTGAATGCTTCTTCGATGGTCTAGCTTTACAGGTTGCTGTCAGGAGTTTGCGAGCAGCAGCGGATCGGCAACTCGGGGCTAAAGTCTGTACTGAAATGAAAGGCGTTATCGCAGCGCTGGAAGCGCTGCGCCACCCAATACCAGAGTTTTTCAGCAAACTCCTAAGACCTTCCATCGCCTGTTTGTGAGGCATCTTCCATCGGCAGACGCGGACTCTTGATGGCGGTGAGTGCGTCCGCATGGCGGAGTTCGGGAAAGAGCCAAGCCCAAAGTGCGATCACGATCAGCGTGCCCACGCCTCCAAGGACGGCGGCGGGCACCGTGCCGAACAATTGCGCCGTAACGCCGGATTCGAACTGGCCGAGCTCGTTCGAAGTCCCAATAAAAATCATGTCGACGGCGTTGACGCGGCCGCGCATTTCGTCGGGCGTGCCCAATTGCACCAGCGTGGCGCGAATGATCACGCTGATCATGTCGGTCGCGCCGACCAGGAGCAGCGCGGCCAGCGAAAGCACGAGGCTGCGCGAGACGGCGAAGAGAATGGTGAACATACCAAAGCCGGCGACCGACCAGAGCAGCGCGGGTCCGGAGCGGCCGCGCAGCGGACGGTGCGCCAGCAGCACAGCCATAGCTGCCGCACCGATTCCAGGCGCGGTACGGAGCAGTCCGAGGCCCCAGGGGCCGGTGTGGAGAATCTCACGGGCATAGACGGGTAGCAGGGCAACCGCTCCGCCGAGGAGAACGGCAAAGAGATCGAGCGAGATTGCTCCCAGGATAAGCCGTTCGCGCCGGATGAAGCGCAGCCCGGCGAAGACAGTTTTGAACGTCACGGGCTCGCGTGCCCGGGCTTTCACTTCGGGCCGGATGCGGAAGGTGGAGATCAGAGCTCCAATGGCGGTCAGCAAGGCCGTGGCATACACGGCGGAAGGGCCGCGGAATATAGCGTAGAGGATGCCGCCGAACGACGGACCAAGAATAGTGGCTGCCTGAAAAGTCGTAGCATTCCAGGCGACGGCGTTGGGGAAATGCTCTTCGGGCACGAGTTGCGGAAGGATGGACCGGCTGGCGGTGCCGTTGAAGGAACGGACGACGCCGAGCAGGACCAGGACAACATAAATGGAAGAGATCGAGTTCACGCCGCGATGCGCGAGCGCGAGCAGCAGCGCGAAGCAGACGGCGAATCCGGCGTAGCAGGTGGAGAGCACCTTGCGGCGCTCGAAACGGTCCGAGGCATGGCCGGAGATGGGGAACAACAAGATTCCGGGGAGGAACTGGGCCAGACCGACGAGGCCGAGATCGAGCGGCTTCTTGGTAATCTCGTAGACCTGCCATCCCACGGCGACGGCCTGCATCTCGACGGCGGCGACGATTAGAAAGCGGGCAATCTGAAAGAGGGTGAAGGCGGGATGAGTGAAGGCGGCGCGTCCGGCTCGGGAGTCGGCGGGTGCGGGCATGAACGTCTAATGTGCCATAAGAATCGGGATGGCGTCTTGCGAAGTTAGCGCCCCGACGGCGCCCGGACTTCGCCCAAGCCTGCCTAATCGGCAGAAATAGCATTGACTCATGCCAATGAGTCATTTAGACTAATAGCATGGCTAAGAGGCTGCAGGTGATCTTGCAAGACCCGGAATATCGCGAGGTGCAGCGCTCGGCGCGCTCGCGTCATATGTCCATTGCCGAGTGGGTGCGGCAGGCGCTGGTACAGGCTCGCCGCCGTGAGCCCCTGGGCGACGTGGAGAAGAAACTGGAGGCCATCCGTACCGCCGCACGCTATGAATCGCCGACCTCCGATATTGACACCATGCTGGCGGAAATTGAGCGCGGCTACTCCTCCGGCCCGCAGCCATGATCTTGGTGGACTCCAATATTCCGATGTATCTGATTGGCACGCCCGGTCCACACAAGACCGATGCGCAGCGGTTGCTCGAGAGACTTGCGAGCGAACGCCAACGTCTGGTCACTGACGCGGAGGTGCTGCAGGAAATCCTGCACCGCTACTCGGCCGTTAACCGCCGCCACGATATCCAGCTTGCATTCGACGCTCTCCTGAACGTAGTGGATGACGTGCTCGCTGTTGACCGCGACGTTGCCGAGCGTGCCAAGCAGATCGTCTTAGGATACCATCGGCTTTCGGCGCGCGACGCCGTGCATCTGGCCGTGATGCAGCAGCATGGCATCGAGACTATCTTGACTTTTGATTCCGGGTTTGACGGGTTTCCAGGGATTACCCGGCTGTCGTAGTGATAGAAACTTCCTCCGGCTATTCGTTAACGGCTCGGTTTCATCAAACAGTAGAATCGGAGGATGGTGGAAGCGCTGCGAACCGTCGCCTGGATCGCGTGCGTCGTCTATGCAACCATTCCCAGCTTCTGGCTGCTGATTCATCGGCGTGTGGAGCACTGGCGCTCGCGGCCGCGTTCGCCTTATCGCGTATTGTTGCCAATGTGGATCGGGATGTGGGTGTTCCTGGCC
>JBAVAV010000302.1:0-4814 GCA_049585895.1 Candidatus Sulfotelmatobacter sp.
CCGTAGGCCTGTGGATACTGGAAATCGAGAATCCAAGGAATAACGATTTATCGCTGGAGGGAAACATGGCAACCATTGAAGTTCAGCGGCAGGTTCTGCCCATTCTCGGCAGCCCGAATCAGGGAGCGCGTTTCTACAATCCTGATTTGCCGTCGACCGAGCCCTTTGTCCCAGGCCACCGCACCTGTGCCGGATGCGGTCCCTCCATCCAATACCGGATGACGAGCAAGGCGGCAGGCGACAACACCATCCTGGTCGGACCCACTGGCTGCATGTACGTCGCGAACAGTTCGTATTTGTGCACGCCCTACAATGTGCCGTGGGCGCATACGCAGATTGGCAGCGCGGGCAGCTTCACCGCGGGCGTTGCCGCCGCCTATGAAGCCATGATCCGCAAGGGCAAGTGGAAGGGAGCCTTTCCAAACATTATCTGCGAGGCGGGCGACGGCAGCGCTTCTGACATTGGTCTCGCCTCCATTTCCGGCGCGCTCTATCGCAATCACGACTGCCTGATTATCTGCTACGACAACGAGCAGTACGCCAACACCGGCATCCAGGCGTCCTCGCGTACGCCCTACGGCGGCATGACCACCTTTTCCCCTCCCGGCCCGGTGGTTCCTGAGGGCAAGACGCTGTTTCCCAAAGACCTTGCCCGCATGATGGCCGCTGGCCATCCCCACTGCTATGTGGCTACCGCCAGCGTCGGCTATCCCATCGACTTGATGAATAAGGTGCGCAAGGGACTCAACCACAAGGGCGCCGCATACCTGATGGTCTACACTCCCTGCCAGAAGGGCTTCGTGTACGAGACCCCGCGCTCCATCGATCTCGGAAGACTGGTCGTCGAATGCGGGCTCTACCCGATGTGGGAGTGGAGCCCCGAAAAGCGTGCCTATGATTACAGCTTCCGCCCGCAGAACATGCGGCCGGTCTCGGAGTACTTGAAATTGCAGGGACGCTTCGGCCATCTCCACGCCGAGCACATTGCCAAATTGCAGAAGTTTGCCAATGAGCAATGGCGCATGATGGGCGTCACTCTGCCCGAGGCCTTGATCCATGCAGCGGATGCGAAAAATCTGGTGAACATGGCGGCTGCAGCGGAAGCCGAGACGGTGGCACACACTGTATGAACACGAAAGCGACTCCTCCCCCTGCCGCGCCTGAAGCGCAGGAAAGCTATATCGTCAGCGAAGGCAAAAAGCGTGGGTCAACCCGCGATGTGCGCCCGGAAGCGGCCTTTGACCGCTACTACACCGTGCTGCGCGTGCATGCAGGTGACGCCATCCTCACCGACAACTGGCACACCAATCAAGTGCTCGACCATGCCCGCAACAACTTCGAGGGATACACCTTCGCCATGCGCACCCTGGAAGCCTGGGGCGCAATGATCGAAAACGATCATCGCGGCTACTACACAGCTGGCGGGCGAGTGTGGGTCATGGATCTCGAGCCTTCCGAAGGCAAGAAGAAGCGGTTGCCGGGCGCCGGCGCCGCTAAGAAGTAGCGGGCGATTTGTCCCGCATCGTGCTCATCGACGATACGCCGGAGATTGCCGAACTCCTGACCTTTGCGCTGCGCGACCTCGGCTACGAAGTCTTCGCCGAGGGATACACCAACGCGGTCAATGAGCTGGTGATCGAGCGCCGTGCCGACGCGGTCGTGCTCGATTGTTCTTCCTTCGACATGAGCGAATCGCTGTTCGACTCAGTTCGTCATCACCCGGCTCACGTGGAGCTTCCCGTGGTCATCATTACCGACACACCCGAACTGGCTGAGCCGAGCCTCCGTTCGCGGAGCGCACGCAATGTTCTCCTGGTCCCGAAGCCATTTACAGGCGCGCAGGTCGCCAGAGCGCTCGCCCAACTGCTGGAATAAAGCCCGGCTTGAATCAATATGCCCCTATGGAGCATGGACGAATGGCAATATGTCGAGCGCGAGGTCGTCACTGACCCGAAGGGTAGGCAGTGGACGGTGGCGCTGATGGACGTGCTGGGTCAGGAAGGCGATCCGGCCATGCCCAACACTCTGCTGGAACTGCAGTATTCATCGGGTCGCTATTTCACGCTCATCTACTCCGAAGGCGGAGCGCTACAGCGGGAACGCGGCTATTCCTCGCTGCCCGAGGCGACGAACGCCTACGGAAACCTGCTCGTCGCCGTCATCGACGGCAGCCTCGATCCTTCCCAACCGGTCTTCCGGCAGGACTTGGAAGATTAAACTTAGAAGATTAGCGGTAGCCTGAGATCGTCGGCGATCTTCTTTACCGGCCGGGATCCAAGTCCCTCATGATGACATGAAGTACCTGCCCCGTCTGTCGCGCATCGCGTTCGAAAACGATTCCCCCCGCAATGCTCCCGCCTTCGGCATTCATTCCATCTCGATACGCACGCGCGACGGCCGGCAGACGCGCGCACCCTCCGCGAATGAGTCCCGCCCTCTCTGCAACGGCGAGCCGCGTCTGAAATGACCAATCGGCAATGTTGCCTGCCGGCAAACCCGAGGCAGCCAGCGCACTCAGTCCCTTGTGTTCCAGCGCGTCGGTCACGATCGCTTCCAGGATTCCGCAGGAAGTCAGCAGCGCCAGAGGATAGTCCTCTTGCTCGAGGGCGCGCCGGCTCTCGGTGTAGGCCTGTTCGACCACAGGCCGGAGCTCAGGGTTATGAACGAAATCGAACCGGTGAGGAGGCGGCGCACCCGAGGATGCAGAAACCACTCGGCCCTCGTCCGTTCCAGAGAGCGACGCAACCGCTTGCTCGAGGACGCCAAGCAACCGCCTCACGATCTCCTCTGGCGCAGCCCCCTCTACGGTGCCGCCCGCTGCCGAGCGCATCAGGAAAGCTTCGCTAAACGACCGGGCAAGCCAGTGGGCTTTGCTGCCGCCGGATAGTTGATTCACGGTGATTCCACACTCTTCATGCCAGGCGCGAGTAGCTGCAATCGCCGAGCTGTCGGAGGGATCAGTCGCTAATGTGTCGCGAAGCTGACGCCCACGCCGGATCAGGCCATCGAGGTGGGTCCGGTAAGTGTCGATCTGAGCACGCAGGCTCTCATCCATCGCTGGCGGTATGGGTAAGTGGGTCAGTTTGCCGACCTGAAATACAAGGGGATCGAGATCGCACTACGGAAACCACTGAAACTAAGGCCTTCGTGATACTTCGTGCCCTTCGTGGTTCATAGATCTTTTGCTGTTCATAGATCTTTTGCTTCTAACTCGGAACTGCCGCACCACGAAGGATTTGGGTTTGGAAGTCCTTGACAGTCAAAGGCAGAAATGTTAAATTGCCCGCCGCAAGTGGTTCGATCACTGGACCAATATATCACAAGTCATTACGAGCCAAAAGACTCCGATCTCGCCCGACGCGTGTGAACTGGCCTGAGTAGCGAGAGTCTGTGCTCACCATGATGATCGACAGCCTTAAGAGGAAGGTCGATGAGCTGGATAAAGTGGCCGGCTCACCGCCACCGGGAACTAAGCCGTTTAGAAGAAGAAGTGGAGCCGTTAAAGTCTGACGAGACACCCAGGAGGTGTATCTATGGCTGCTTCTACTACAGCCGCAGTAGATCCTACGGCCAGCGAATCCAACCGCTGGGTAATTCTTCTCGCTAGCATTCTCGGTATGGTGGCGGTGGCGAACTTCCAGTATGGTTGGACGCTGTTCGTACCGCCGCTGCAAAAGCACCTTAAGGCAGATCAAGCTCTCATCCAGGTAACCTTCACCGTCTTCGTGCTCCTCGAAACTTGGCTCGTCCCCTTCGAGGGTTGGCTGGTGGACACGTTCGGTCCCCGGTTGCTGGTGATGCTCGGGGGCGTATTGGCTGGTCTCGGCTGGGTCGGAAGCGGCAAAGCCGAGTCGCTGACCGCTCTCTATCTTTCCTACGCTGTGGCCGGGATAGGTGCCGGCATCGTATACGGCACTGCCGTCGGCCTCGCCCTGAAGTGGTTTCCTGACCACCGCGGACTCGCAGCAGGACTCACGGCCGCAGGCTTTGGCGCTGGATCCGCCTTCACCGTTGCTCCCATCGCCAACATGATCGCCTCGGCGGGATACCAGGCAGCTTTCATCAGGTGGGGAATTATTCAGGGAGTCACCGTAATCATCGCGGCATTCTTTCTCAAGTCGCCGCCAACCGGCTGGATGCCCAAGACTTGGAGAATAAAAGGCAGCCCGGAAGTGAAGAAGCGCCAAACGCAGGTCGATTTCACCTCCGCTGAAATGGCGGCCACGCCCAACTTCTGGCTCATGTACTTGATGATGGCGATGGTTGCGACCGGAGGCTTGATGGCAGTGGCCCAACTCAAGCCGATGGCAGTCGATTTCAAGGTTGATAAGATCCCAGTTCACCTTCTTGGGCTCGCCATGCCGGCGCTGGTGTTTGCGCTTTCGGCGGACCGTTTGGTGAACGGTCTCTGCCGCCCCTTCTGGGGATGGGTCTCCGACCACATTGGACGGGAGATGACCATGACTTTGGCCTTCGGTTTAGAGGCCATCGCCATCTACGTGCTCCTCAGGTTCGCCTATAACCCGCTGCTGTTTGTCGTCTTCAGCGCGTTCACCTTCTTCGGCTGGGGCGAGATCTTCTCGCTGTTTCCAGCTCTCTGCGGAGACTTCTTCGGCCGCAAGCACGCCACCGAGAACTACGGCTACTTGTACACCGCCAAGGGTACCTCCGCCATGTTCGTGCCCGTCGGGTCGGCGCTGGCCGCGGGCAAGGCGTTCGACTTCCGCGCCGACATCCTGCTGCTGCTGGGCGGCGTCTTGATCATATTCGCGGTATTCCTGGCGCCTACGGTGCTTCGCCTGCATCTGGGTCGA
>JBAVAV010000303.1:0-2052 GCA_049585895.1 Candidatus Sulfotelmatobacter sp.
GAGCCAGGCTGAGGGATCGGAGCTCGAACCTGAGTTCCAGAAGAAAGAAATTCGAAGAAGCAGAAGAGAAACACAAGCTCACGAACGAGGACGCAAACAATGTCGAAACGTTCGGACTATCCAATGACGCACTGGTTAACCCCCTCCCTCGCGCTTTTTGCATTTGCCCTGATTCCCTTGGGAATCCTCAGGGCGGTCGACACAAATTTCCACAACGCGCCCGACTCCGCCAGAGAGGCAAAAAATCCCTACGAAGGCCAGGCGAATGCCGCGCAGGCCGGAAAGCAGCTTTATGCCCGCAATTGCCTTTCCTGTCATGGCAAGGCCGGGCAGGGCACGCAAAGTGCTCCTGCGCTGGCGGATAAAAAGCTCGAATCGGTCGCCTCGGGAGAAATGTTCTGGTTCATCACCCATGGCGACGAGAATAAAGGCATGCCCGCATTTGCCCGTTTACCTGCCAGCCAGCGCTGGCAACTCGTGACTTTTGTGAAGTCTTTGGAACTCTCGCAAACCTCGCCGACCGCCAATGCCCCGGCCCCGGCGCGCCCGGATATGAGCGCAGCCAAACTGAAATCGCCGCCGCCCACGCCGCCGTTCACCGATTTTCGCTACGAGAGCCCGGGCACTTCGCGCAGAATCACCGTCAACGATCTTCCCCAGCCCTACGCCACGCAATCGTCGTACAATAGCCCGCACGTCGTGGCGCGTCCCGAAAACGTATGGCCGGCAGCCCCTGCCGGGTTCAAAGTTGAATTATTCGCCACTGGTTTCGACGAACCGCGCCTGCTGCGCACCGCCCCCAATGGCGACATTTTTCTCGCGGAGACCGGCGCTGGAAGCATTCGCGTCTTCCGTGGCATGACCAGCGACGGTAAGCCCGGGGAAGCCGCAATTTTTGCCGGCGGCTTGAAGAGTCCTTACGGATTGGCTTTCTATCCGCCGGGCCCCGACCCGCGGTGGCTCTACGTTGGCAATACCAAAGAGGTCGTCCGTTTCGCATATCGTAACGGCGACCTAAAGGCCACCGCTTCGCCCGAGCACATCGCCAGCTTGCCTGGCGGCGGTCACGGAACGCGATCGGTCGCCTTCTCCGCCGATGGCAAAAAGCTGTTCGTCGCCGTCGGTTCCGCCTCGAACGATGACGATAGCGACACCAGCCCCGCCGAAAAAGACCGCGCCGACATTTTGGCGTGCGATCCCGAAGCTTGCCAGTTGCGCGTCTACGCCTCCGGCATTCGCAACGCCGGAGGCGGCCTCGCCGTCGATCCCCAAACCGGCGAGTTGTGGTGTTCGGTAAACGAGCGCGACGCGCTGGGCGATAATCTCGTTCCCGACTACATCACCCACGTGCAGGAGGGCGGCTTCTACGGCTGGCCCTGGTGGTACATCGGAGCCCATCAGGATCCGCGGCAGAAAGGCAAGCATCCGGAATTGAAAGATAAAGTCATCGTGCCCGACGTGCTGCTGCAGCCGCACAACGCCTCGCTCGAGTTGACCTTCTATCAGGGCGCGCAATTCCCCGCCGAATACAAGGGAGACATTTTTGCCTCGGAGCACGGCTCCTGGAACAAAACTGTCCGCGTGGGCTACGAAGTCATCCGCATTCCTCTGCACCAGACCGGACACGCCAGCGGCGACTACGAAGACTTCCTCACCGGTTTTGTGCTGCCCGACGGCAAGGTCTGGGGACGCCCCGTCGGCGTCACCGTAGCTCCCGACGGTTCGCTGCTGGTAAGCGACGACGGATCAAACTCCATCTGGAGGGTCCACTACACCGGCAAGTGAAAATCTGAAGCAGATCTAGAGGGTAGATGAAATGGTGGGCGCTATAGGATTTGAACCTATGACTTCCACCGTGTGAGGATGGCACTCTACCGCTGAGTTAAGCGCCCACGAGGAATGCGGTAAGCTCAACATTATACACACAGAAAAAATGCGCTCCCGGCGCACCACTTCTGAGGGTGCTGAGGTGAGGGTGCTGAAGTGAGGGTGCTGAGGTGAGGGTGCTGAGGGTGCCCCATTTCTCGCGCGTTTTTTGCGCGAGAAGTGGGG
>JBAVAV010000304.1:0-7593 GCA_049585895.1 Candidatus Sulfotelmatobacter sp.
GTGTATCGCACCGCACACAGTGATACCGTGTCAGATAACCTTGAATCAATCAATGGCTTCGCGGGCTTTTTTATCTCGTATGCCGAGAAGTTGCTTCAACAGATCTGAGATCTACGTCGTTTAAGCAGCGACATTTACGAATTTTCCACAGAATTCTCTCATTGCTTCATTCCTGCCATCCGCGCGGGCTGATTTAGCAACTAAGTGACATGCCAAGTTTTGTCTCCCGCCCGCGGGCGTGGAAATCATAAAGATTGAGGAGTTAACATCACAATGACGAAAGAATCTCTCAAAGAGCTGTACATCGACGAGCTGAAAGATCTATTCAGCGCGGAAAACCAACTAACCAAGGCGTTACCTAAGATGGCCAAAGCCGCAACCTCGGAAGAACTGCGGGAAGGCTTCGAAGAGCATCTTGAGCAGACCAAAGGGCACGTGGAACGTCTCCAGCAGATCTTCGACATGCTCGAAGAGAAACCCACAGGAAAGAAGTGCATGGGCATGGAAGGGCTGATCAAAGAAGGCGCGGAAGTCATGGGCGAGGATTTTGAAGATGCCGTGATGGACGCCGCCCTCATCTCTGCCGCCCAGCGGGTGGAGCACTATGAAATCGCTGGATATGGGACCGTCGCTGCGTATGCGGATCTGCTGGGTGAGGCTGAACACGCTTCGCTTTTAAGAGAAACCCTGGAAGAGGAAAAGGAAACCGACGAGAAGCTCAGCGAACTGGCGAAAGAAATTAATGTGGAAGCGGAGGAAGGAGCTTCGGAGCCAGAAGTTTCGGAGGAACAACCGAAAGGAAAACGCAAGCCGCGCAGAGCAGCGTAAAACTACGCGGAAGAAAGAAATTTGCGAGAACGCCAATAGTGGGGAGGCCGATGGTCAGATCAGCGGACTCCCCCACTTTATTTTGGTCGGGACAGAACTTCCGGCGCTGCTCTCCAGCACAGCACGTTGCGAAAGCGGTAAGATGCGTGCCGCGCCTCAAAATTTAGGAAAACAGTAATCTCGTGAATAAGCCTGCGCACACTGCTGACACTGAAAAAGAAAAGACCTTCCTCGCAAAATCCACTTCGAGATGGCAACTGAAGGTTCGACTTGTTCTTCAAAAACTCGGGCCTGGCCTGGTGACCGGTGCCTCGGACGACGATCCGAGCGGCATCGCTACGTATTCTCAGGTTGGAGCTGAGTTCGGCTATGGAATGCTCTGGACCATGGTCGTTTCCTATCCTTTAATGACGGCAATTCAGGAAATAAGTGCGCGTGTGGGCCGCGTGACGGGCTGCGGCATCTCAGCCAATTTGCGGAAATGCTATCCGAGGTGGCTCCTGTATGGCGTCGTGATCCTTACGCTCGCGGCAAATGTCTTCAACCTGGGTGCCGACATCGGCGCCATGGGAGCCTCGGCCCAACTTCTCCTTCCAGGAAAAACGTGGATCTACATCCTCTTATTCGGTATCACGTCGTTGCTGCTGCAGTTGTTCGTTCCATACACCCGCTACGTCAAATACCTGAAGTGGCTGACTCTGTCGCTTTTCGCCTATATCGCCACTGCCTTCTTCGTGCGATTGTCGTGGCGGGAGGTGTTGCAGGGAACCGTGTTTCCGCAGCTGATTTGGAGCAAAGAATACCTCACCGGGCTCATTGCAGTATTAGGAACAACGATCAGCCCATATTTATTCTTTTGGCAAGCTTCTCAGGAGGTCGAGGAAGTTAAGAGCAACCGCGGAGAAAAAGCGCTCAAACGGGCCCCAGGACAAGCCGTCGCTCAGCTCGAACGCATTCGTGTGGACACCTATCTCGGGATGGCTTTTTCCAACATCGTAGCGTTCTTCATCATATTGACCACCGCCGCCACTCTGCACGCGCACGGGAATACGCAGGTGGCCAGCGCTTCGCAGGCCGCCCAAGCATTGGCCCCACTTGCCGGCCGCTGGGCGGCCGGCCTGTTTGTTTGCGGGATTATCGGAACCGGCATGCTGGCGATTCCTGTTCTGGCTGGCTCTGCCGCATATGCGATGGGCGAAGCTTTCAGCTGGCGAGCCAGCCTCGAAAATAAACCCAATCAGGCCCCGCGTTTCTATCTGACGATTGCCATCGCTACCCTGATCGGCATCCTATTTAGCTTCTTTCATATCGATCCGATACGAGCGCTATTCTGGGCCGCAGTGCTAAATGGTGTCTTTGCGGCCCCACTCATGGCCGTAATCGTCCACATGGCGACCAGCCGGAAGGTCATGGGAAAGTTTACCGTTCCGTTGTACTTGAACGTGGTGGGTTGGACCGCAACACTGGTCATGTTTTGCGTCAGTGTGGGGGTCTTTGCGACGTGGAAGTAGCGTGCAGGATGAGCACAAGGTGGATGTAATGGAAATTTTACTGAGAGTGGTTGCGGGCGGGGTCGTAGTTTCCGCATTCGCGCTGTTGGGTGATTTGCTGAAGCCAAAAAGCTTTGCCGGACTATTTGGCGCCGCCCCATCGGTAGCGCTCGCAACCTTGGTTTTAACTGTGATGAAAGAGGGAAAAGGATACGCGAGTATTGAAGCGCGGTCGATGCTCCTTGGAGCCTTGGCTTTCTTTCTTTACGCTTGTGTCGTAAGCCGAATGCTGATTCGCCGGCGAACACCCGTCCTCTTCACTACCAGCGTCGCAATAGTGGTGTGGTTCGCTTGCTCTTTCGGTCTCTGGTATGGCGTACTGAGGTTCGCCAGGTGAAAATCAAAGTCGATACGGCAGGTCTCGGACAATCGCGCTGGTATGAATATCTCGTCCGTTTCATTTTTGGCGGCGCTGTGACGGCGCTGGCGGGAGTCATCGCAAAACGCTTTGGCCCGGGAATCGGTGGCCTCTTCCTGGCATTTCCGGCGATCCTGCCTGCGACAGCGAGTCTTATCGAAAAACATGAAAAGCAGAAAAAAGAACGTGCCGGCCAAGAAGGCACGGAACGTGGAATAGCGGCCGCCGGGGTGGATGCGGCCGGAGCATCCATAGGAAGCATTGGACTCGCCGCTTTTGCTGTCGTCGTTTGGCTACGGCTGCCGAAGTCGGCAATGGGCATGGTTCTTTGCGGCGCAACACTGGCATGGCTCGTCACATCGGTAACGCTCTGGCAACTTCGGGAAACACTTGGGAGACGTTTACGGGCAAGCCTGCACACCGCTTCCAATCGTTCGCTCCATACTTCTATCCGTCGTAAAACATCAACCAATAGGAGGGTCGATGAGTAAGAACACGAAACCTAAGGGAGCGCTTGCAGACCCGTCCCGGCTTCCATCGGTGGATCATGACGATAAGGCGATCGTTCAGGTCGTGATCGAGACGCCTAAAGGATGCCGCAACAAGTACGCGTTTGACGCAGAGCAGAAGGTTTTTGAGCTGAAGAAAGTTCTGCCGGCAGGGATGGCTTTTCCGTACGATTTTGGTTTCATTCCCCGCACCAAGGCCGAGGACGGCGATCCGGTGGATGTCCTTGTGCTGATGGACGAGCCAGCGTTTCCGGGGGTTGTTCTGAAGTGCCGGGTGATTGGAATCATTTAAGGGGAACAGGGCACCAAGAAGGAAAAGGAACGCAACGATCGAGTAGTTGCGGTAGAAAAGGAAAACCACAGCTTCGCGGAAATCCAACACATCAACGATTTAGGCAATACGTTCCTGCGCGAGCTCGAACAGTTTTTCGTGAACTATCACGAGCTGAGCGGCGAACAATACCGGGTGATCGACGTGAAGGGGCCCAAGCAGGCGAGAAAACGGATCGAAGATGGTATCCATGCCGCCCGTCGAAGCTGAAGTCGCCGATCATCCAGGGTATGCCCATACCCTACAGCCCAAATCTTTGACCCAACCTCTTATCGAGGTTCCACCTCTAAGGGGAAGGAGAATTCCCATGGCTGGCAAGAAAAAATCCGGTGCAAAGTACGGGAAAGCCGCAGGCAAGACTGTTGCGAGCGCGATGCGGCGAAGAAAAAAAGGCACGCTCCGTTCGGGAAAAGGCGGTAAAGGCGGGGCGGTGAAGAGCCGGAAGCAAGCGATTGCGATTGGATTGTCGGAAGCGCGAAAGAAAGGCGCGAAAGTGCCGAAGAAGAAAGCATCTTCGAAGTAAAGCCCACTACGAGCAGCCAAATGGTAAAGCGCTCGTCCAGGAGGGTGCTCGATGTAGCGATCGCGGCTAACACCGCAATTGCTCTTTCCAAGTACGGCGCCGCCGCTATCAGCGGCAGTCCTGCAATGTTGGCAGAGGCATTTCACTCCACTGCGGATTCGTGTAACGAATTCCTTCTAATCTTTGGCCTGAAGAGAAGCCAGAAGCCGCCCGATGAACTGCATCCTTTTGGTCACGGGAAGGAACTTTATTTCTGGTCGCTCGTGGTCGCGATTGTCATTTTTGGCCTAGGTGGCGGGTTCTCCTTGCGCGACGGCATTGCCCACTTGTGGAGTCCAGCGCCGACCACGAAATCAAACTGGAATTATTGCGTTCTCGGGATTGCGGCCGTTTTCGAAGGGTATTCCTGGGTAGTGTCACGTCAGGAGCTGCTTGGCCCAAGGAAACGGAGCGAGAGTCTTTGGCGAGTGATCCGCACCAGCAAAGATCCCACGGTATTTACCGTGTTCCTGGAAGACTCCGCTGCGCTGGTGGGAATTGCAATTGCATTTCTTGGCATCGCGCTCGGCAAGATTCTACACAATCCATATTACGATCCTGCCGCCTCCGTCTTGATTGGCCTGATACTGATCGGCGTCGCCGTATTGCTTGGAAATGAGAGTCGGGAGCTGCTACTGGGGGAAAGAGCGTCCCTGCGACAAATTCAAAGGGTGAAGGAACTCATCCGGTCTGAACCGGCGGTCGAGGCGGTTGGCGACCTCTTTACCATGCAACTCGGTCCAGAGCAGGTATTGCTTGCGGTGGCACTGCGTTTCAGAGCGAGCTTGCGAGTCCAAGAACTGGAAGTGACAATTGATCGTCTCGAACAAAGGATCCGTCACGCGGAACCGGCGATCAAGCGAATTTTCATAGAGGCTGAATCCCTAAAGAGGAATGCCGAGGTGACAAAGCGTAATCAAAAGACGAACGGTTAAGCTTCTCTTTTGGCTGGCAGATTTTTTCGTTCAGTTTAGCCGAATGAGGGAAATAATGGATTCTGTGACCGCACTACAGTTGGTACCTGATGTCTTTGCTGGCGCGCGATGCTGTACTTTCGAGAAACTGTTTTCCGCGAAAAACGGACTGACTGTTGTCCAGAGTGCAAGGAGCGATTTAACCAATGACTGCTGCCGATGTTCTTATTGAAACACTCATCGATTGGGGCGTCGAGGTCATTTTTGGATTGCCCGGAGATGGCATCAACGGAATCATGGAAGGCCTACGCACCCGCCAGGAGAAGGTTCGTTTTATTCAGGTGCGGCACGAAGAAGCGGCAGCCTTTATGGCTTGCGGATATGCAAAGTTCACTGGAAAACTAGGCGTCTGTTTGGCGACATCCGGTCCTGGCGGCATTCACATGCTCAACGGATTATATGACGCGAAGATGGATGGCCAACCGGTTCTGGCGCTCACGGGGCTGCAGTTTCACGATCTGATCGGGACCTACACGCAACAAGATGTAGCGCTCGATCATTTGTACATGGATGTGGCGGCTTATAACGAGCGCATCATGGGGCCGACTCATGTCGAAAACGTGGTTGATCTTGCGGTGCGGACTGCTCTCGCCTATCGAACGGTAAGTCACGTGACCTTTCCCGTTGACTTCCAGGAAATGGAAGTGAAGAACCGGCAACGATCCAAGCGCAACATTCCGCATCACACATCCCGCGCAGAGGCCGATGGCGCCATGCTGGCCGACCCAGGCGATCTCGACAAGGCGGCCGAAATTCTGAACGCCGGCAAAAAGGTCGCGATCTTAGTGGGACGCGGGGCTCTGAACGCTGCGGTTGAACTGGAAGAAGCCGCGGAAAGCTTGGGGGCTCCGATCATAAAAGCCCTTCTGGGTAAGGGCGCCGTTCCCGACGACAGCCCATACACCACCGGCACGATCGGCCTGCTCGGAACCCGGCCGTCGCAGGATGCCATGGAAGGCTGCGACACTCTGCTGATGGTCGGTACTTCGTTTCCTTATCTGGAGTTCTTGCCCAAGCCGGGGGATGCCAAGGGAGTGCAGATTGAGTTAGATCCCAAACGCATCGGCCTGCGATTCCCTGTAGAAGTCGGTTTGGTTGGAGACAGTCGTCAGGTGCTGCGCGAGCTTCTACCCAGACTGAAGCGCAAGGAGAACAGAAATTTCCTCGAGGCGGCGCAAAAAGGGATGAACGACTGGCGGAAGATCATGCAAGAGCGCGCGACTCGCCGCGATGTTCCCATGAAACCGCAAGTGATCGCGCACGAATTGGGGAAGCGCTTGCGCGAGGACGCGATCGTATCCTGCGACAGCGGAACGATTGCAACGTGGTGGGCTCGCCACATTCCCGTGAAACGAGGTCAGATGCACAGCCTTTCCGGCAATCTGGCCACGATGGCGAACGGCCTCCCTTACACGATAGCCGCGCAGATTGCTCACCCCCGGCGGCAGTGCGTCGCGTTCGTGGGCGACGGTGGCTTCTCCATGTTGATGGCTGAATTCGCCACTGCAGTTAAATATCAGTTGCCGGTGAAGATCGTCATCGTGAAAAACAACACGCTGGGTCAGATTAAGTGGGAACAGATGGTCTTTCTGGGGAACCCGGAGTATGGCGTTGAACTCCACCCCATCGATTTTGCCGCCGTGGCTCACGCCTGCGGAGGCGCAGGATTTACCGCCGAGGATCCCGCCGATTGTGGACGCATTGTTGAAGAATTCTTGAACGCCCCGGGGCCTGCTCTGCTTCAGGCAGTCGTAGATCCTTTTGAGCCGCCGTTGCCCGCCAAGGTGACGGCTGACCAGGCGTTGAAGTTTGCCGAATCTCTGGCCCGGGGCGAGCCGAACCGCGGCAAGATCGCTCTCACCGCACTCTCGGACAAGGTTCGCGAATTGGTCTAGCTCTATGAGGAGTTCGCTTTCATCACAGCCGGCATCGTCGTCCATATTGCCAAACAGCGCAACAGGTTTTGCCACTCTGATCACCGGCAGATTGTCACTCGCAAGCCTGCGACACGCTGCAAGGGATTGCAAGGCTTGTGATCTGTGGAAAAATGCCACGCAGACCGTTTTTGGAGAGGGCCCGCAGCAAGCCTCAATCATGTTCGTAGGCGAACAACCGGGAGACCGCGAAGATCTTGCAGGCCATCCTTTTATTGGACCGGCTGGAAAGGTTTTGAATGAGGCGCTTCTCGAGGCGGGGATCGACCGGGCCGAAGTTTATGTCACAAACGTTGTCAAACATTTCAAATGGTCTCCGGCGGAACGTGGCAAGCGGCGCATTCACAAAAAGCCTCGCTCCTCTGAAATCCAGGCTTGCCGCCCGTGGCTTGACGCTGAGCTGGCTTCAGTGCGGCCACAGGTTCTGGTATGTTTAGGCGCCACTGCGGCGCAATCGTTATTAGGAAAAGACTTCAGCGTAAGCCGTCAACGCGGCCAGTTGATCGTGTCTACCCTCGCTCCCAAGGTCGTGGCGACGGTACATCCC
>JBAVAV010000305.1:0-12988 GCA_049585895.1 Candidatus Sulfotelmatobacter sp.
CCCTTGATGCGTCGAATATCCTTGCGAACAGAAAATGGAAGCTGAAGCGCGAAGGCGGCTAGACCAAAAATTAGTTGCATCTTGAAGAGCTGGACAATAGGAATCTCCCCATAAACCCAATGTGCCATCCAAGCATGTAGATCCCTGTTTGAGTAGCTGCGCGGTTGCTCGCGGAACAGCAACTTAAAGCCTTTCCGCCGCGCTTCAGATGAAAGCACAAGCGGCAACGGACTACCGTTGGGCTGCGGTGTCGCTCCCTGTTCCACGTCGCCTTCGAGCGCAATCCGGGGGCCTGATTTACGATCGGAAATACAAAGCAGTTGATAGTTGCTAGTGGAGTGTGTGAGACCTGCCATCTCGGTGCGGAGATAGTACGGCAGGTAGTAGCGTTCGAGCGGTGAAAAGCCAAATTGAAAGCGGATATAGATAAAGAATCCAGTCGCGACGAGCGCGAGGAAGATCGCGCCGAGGGTGTAAAGATAATGACGGGGCGGCCAAATGATCGATTCTCTGCGGCCCCACTGTTGGACGGCGGTCATGGCTATTTCTCCTTGTTCTGGCTGCGCTTGGCTAGGAGTTCCTGCGCCTTCGCGGCCTTGGTCGTCTGGACCTGGCGAAAGAGGACGGTGAGCTGTTCCTGGGCGAGTTTGTCGCCGCGCAGTAGTGGTTCGAGCGTGTTCATCAAAAGCATCTGAATGCCAACGAGTTCGGTGAAGATGTTCATGTCCATCGGCGTGTAACTCCCAACAACAACACCGTGCAGCAACAGGTCACGCGCCCATTCGCTCGGTGTCTTGCCCGCCCGCGAGGCGGCTTCTTCGACCGCCTTCGCCTCGTTTGTCGTCAGCTTCGTACTGAGGTTGCAAGAGCGCCGGTCACGCCCTCGGAGTTTCTCCGAACTTCGTTTGTCGATCGCTTGTGTCTCAACCACGGGGACCCTCGATTGCCTTATTTGGGCGGTATCTGTTCAGATACCGATTGATTCCACGCTCTTTTGTTTTCAGTGGTATCTGCCGAGATACCAAAGTATCTGGGCAGTTCCCTATAAGGGGTGGAGTGTCACAATTCTTCCGGTGCGAAGCACCGTTCTTGCTCCACCACGAAATTGAATGCAGGATCACGCCTTCACTGCCCGCACAGAAGGCGTTGACTCCACCCCTGCTACAAGCTTCTTCGTAGGCTCGTCCGCTGCACCATTACTTGGAGCTTTACGAACGCGCAATGTGGAGGCAACCTGTTTGGCCTGTGGAGTCTTCAGAAAGTCCTGGAAGTCACGGTCTTTCGAGAAGACATAGTTGAGCGCCTTGTCCACAACATCATCCGCGGATGCGTGGACGAAAGCGGCGTACTGATCGACTTGCTCGGCGGTGGACTCATCGAGCCGAACCGAAGCACTGATGTAGCGGGTTTGGTTGATTTCAAGTAGCGGCATATTCCTCTCCTTCTATAGTGGAATCAAGCAATCTTTCTCCGGGCGATCATTCTCTGCGCCGTCTGTGCAATCTCCCGCGCGCGAGCCCGGCAGAGTGCGATGGGAATCTCAAAGCGGCGTCGGACTTCAAGCAGCGTGACAACATCGTCTATCGGAACACCTTCGATGAGCCAAAGCCTGGCCGATGCAACGTCAACCGTCCGCTGAGCGTAATAAAGGGGATTGGGCTTATCGGACCGGCGCGAAGCCAGCTTGCGCGTGAGCTTCGCTGCGTCTTTGCCACGGGCAAGCTCATGGAGAACCCATGTCCAATCGTGTTCGGAATTGGAGTGATTGCCTGGTTGCTTCCGCGCTGTGATTGCGCGGGGTGAAAGGATGGCGTCGGCGGCCAGAATGTCGAGCCTGAAATCATCGGAATTCCACGTGGAATCGCCGGGGTATTCGACCGTCACAGGATACGCAGGATCGTACTTGCAATTCAGGAATCCCGGCAGGCGGAGGACTCGGTTGCAGTCGGTACAAGCGGGATCGCCGCCAAAGGTAATGGCGAGCAGTTTCAGGGCGCTTTCTTGTTGTTCGAGAGTGAAGCCGTCAACTCGCCAAAGGATCTGGTATTTACCGAGCGATGTCGAGAGGACTGCATTCGGCGGGGGAACCGCATCGGAGGCCCGGAGCGAAGTGAGGCGGGCCTCTCCATCGGTATCCAAATCCAGATAGAGATGGCGTACTGCAACGATGCATTCTTTGGTACGTTTGCGGCTGTCCGAGCGAAGCGGATTGGCAGCTACGTAGACATTCGCGCCAGCAGCGTTCTCATGGGCGAGCCAGGCGAGGTAACGAGGGGCGAGCGCGGTCTCCAATTGGACGATTCTCTGAGTTGTCACGCTGGGGACTTCACGCCGTAGGAGGAGAGCGATGGTCTCCGCAGAAGAAAAGCAACGGGTCAGGAAGTTAGCAGCTGTGGCGGTGGCATTCTGAGTATTAGGCTGTGGCATGTTTCACCTCGAAGACTGGCTCGATCAGGAAACGCTTGGCGTCCCGGTCGTATCCACGAAGTGCCAGCACTTCGCGGACGATGCGGCGCCCTGGCTGCCGCTCAACATGGACGACAAAATCGACGGCTTCCCCGATCTCGGCTTCGGTATCGGAGAAAGTGGTTTGCCCATGGTTGCGCATGACTAAATTGGCGAAACGGCGGAGCGCTTTCTCCGCGGAATTGGCATGAATCGTCGCTAGCGAACCCGCATGGCCGGTGTTGAAGGAATCGAGCAGGGTGCGCGCCTCGATTCCGCGCACTTCGCCGAGAATGATCCGGTCCGGTCTCCAGCGAAGGGCGGATTTCAAAAGATCATCGAAAGAGATGCTGGCCTTGAACGTGTCGGTCTGGCATTCGGCCGGCACAATGTTCGGCTTCTGAATGTGAAGCTCGGAGGTATCTTCGATGACCACGATGCGATCGTGGTCCGGAATGAAGTCAGCCAATATCCGCAAAAGCGTGGTCTTGCCGGTCCCCGTGCCACCGCTGATGAGCAAGGTCTTTCCGCTTCGGATTTGCTCCCCCAAGAAGTCCGCAAGTTGCCGCGTCAGTGTGCCGCGAGCGATCAGGTCATCGATCGTGTAATGCCGGCTGGTGAACTTTCTGATTGTCAGAGCGGGTGCCGGGCGCACAACCGGAGGAATCACCGCCGCCAGGCGGCTTCCGTCTGGAAGCTGCGCGTGCAGCAAGGGATTGTCCTCGTCTAGCTTCTTGCCGAGTTGATTGGCGATCACTTCGAGGCCGGTGCGGAGCTGGCCAGCGTGGAACGAAATGGTTGCGTCTTGGTGCATGATGCCATCGCGTTCGTACCACCAAGAAGCATCGGGATTGCCCATGATCTCGCTGATAGTGTTGTCCATCAGCAGCGGCTCTATCGGTCGAAGGAATGGAAGGATCAATTCGAAACTCATAGTGGGACCTCACAACGATGGAAGCCCAGCGGTCAGCCAGGCTTCCGAGAGTGAAGAGCAAGGGTTTATGCGGCCGTTTCCTCCTGGGGCGCATCCTCGTGCTCCTGATCTTTCTCTTGATCGTCCGGGGCGGCTTTCTCAGCGCGGTCAAGTTTCAGGATCGAGACGACCCGAATCTCCCAGACGCGCCGCTTCGAGTCCGTTTTCTTGCTGTCGTACTCCCGGCTGCGCAGTTCGCCTTCCACCTGGATATGTGCGCCCTTGGTGAGCGTCTTGGCGAACTCCGAGAGCTTGCCGAAGACGACGCAACGGTGCCATTCGGTGTGCGAGATGTACTTGCCATCCTTCTTGTAGGAAGACTTGGTTGCCAACGAAAGAGTGGTGACGCTGAAGTCCGCGCTGTTGGTGCGCGCTTCTGCGTTGCTGCCGAGGAAGCCGATGAGGGTTACTTTGTTCTGGTACATGATTGTCTCCGTTTGTTGAATTTCCCGATCTTGATCGGGGCACCATAAAGCGAGTGGGCCATGCTCCCAAGTGCCGAAGCTCTGCATTTGCGGAGGCTCCGGAGAAATCTTTTCGGCGTTCTTTCCGAACAAGATTTGGAGGGAAACCGTAACCCGCAGGGCGGCGCAGCCGAAGCAGAAGAGCGAGCTGCCGCAGGGCGCATGAAAGGCCCCGAAGCGGTGCCCGAACAAAGGCGGGATACATAACGGCAGACACTCTTCAGAGCAAAGTTTTCATCGGCACACTGGCTGCGGAAGGCCACCGCGATTAACGCTCGATTCGAGCTGGCATGTCCGTCGCAAGAAGGGTGCAGTTCGCCACCTCCGTTGAATCTCGGAAGCCTCTTGTTCGCCCGCTCCAACATGCTCAGGGACACGTGGGGCAGGCCAGCCGGATTGGCAGCAGAAATGGACATCGTTTAGTCTCGGGGATTCTCTAAGTATCCTTAGCTGAACGCCTGGTCGGCCCGGAAACGCACGATGGTCAGACCGAGGGGGTTCAGGGCAAGCTCATTGTTCTTCACGTTCTCGCGAAAGACATAGGTGACGCTGGCTGTCCATCGCTCCCGCTTGAGTTCGTTATGATCCGCGGGGTTCGTGTAAACCTTCTCGAACTCGATGCGCGCCGAATACGGAGACTGTCGGAGGTCGTCAAGGATGACGTTCTTGATCTCGACATCGACATACGGCAAGGTGCTGTCTTTGATGTAGTTCTGAATGCTGTTGTCCTTGCGCTCCTGGTCGATGACGGCGCGTTGCACATCGCTATTGAGGAAGTAAAGCGACTGCGTTTGATCACGTTCGATGGTGAAACGATTGCGGCTGAAATACAGCTCCGCCCACCGGGTGAGGTAATACTTGTTCTCCGCCTCCTGCGGGCGATACTGAAAGTTCCGATAGTCGATCGCTTCCGCGTGGCCTACGTCATTGATCCGCACAATCATTGGGTGCATGTTGGCTAGCGCTCTCTGGCTCTTGTAGGTGAGTCCAGCCATGCTGACACACACAACGGCGAGCACTAGAATGGTCACCTTCAAGTAGGTATTCATCACCAGCGGGTCGCCGTACTGCTCCAGGTAACGCTCTGCGGCTCGGGTGATTTCCGGGGTGGCTCTCGTTTCGACGCTCATCGTTTCTGAGTTCATTTCGACCTCGTTCTCCCTGACGTGATTACATCGCGGCCCGTAACGCCATCATGGCTACGCCCAAACCCCCACCGTGTCCGCCGGTACCGCCGCTGAATAAGCTGTGCGTCATAGTCGGAATCTTGAAAAGGATGTAGATGTTGACCAGTACAAGAAGAACAAGAAGCGGCAAGGTCTGGACGATCGTGGAGGGGTCCGACACGCTCTGGCCAAGTTGGACGTAGTAGTTCGTCAGAACATGAGACAGAACATTCAGCGTTGCTGCCGCGACGACCTTGTAAAAGCTGAATCCGAGATAAGCCTTGAGCCATCCCCAGAACAACCAATCGAGCTTGTCGAAGACAAGGAACGGAATAAAGATCGGCCCGAGCAATCCGATGATCGTTGCCGCAATTGCGCCGTAGGCCACGATTGCAGACACAATTGCGGCCAACAGCGCTAACAGGAATTGCACCGCAAAGTACACGATCGCGTAGTAGGGGGACATCATGGTATTCAGCATGCCCGGCCCTGTTTTGGAAGATGCAGCATTGATCTCGTTCAGCATGGTGTTGGAACCATCTGATCCAATCAGGTTCACAAGATTGATAGTGCCGCCGTCGATGAAGCTCTTGATGGAAAAGCCAAGTCCGGGGATGGAACTGTCGTAATAGTTCACCATCACATAAGCGAAGGTAAGCAGCATGAAGAGGTTCAGGAACCTCCCCATGCTGAACCCGGCCTCGCCGTGGGCCGATGCGAGTGCTTCTTGCACACCGAACCAAACCAATACGATGGTTGCCAACGCTATGACGATGTGAATCCCCATTGCGGTAATGGAGGGCGCCACCGTGGCTGCAAGCGACTGGCACGCCTGAGCTATAAACTGGAAGAGACTCATATTTCATCCCCTTGTGTTTTCTCCTACTCAGTACGCCTGCGTAAGGAGATTTCCCGACCCGCTGCTGGTTGTGGTGATGTTCGCGTTGTAATAGTTTTCGTATCCTGCGGAGTCACGGAATGCCGACTTCATTGCGTCCTGCTGCTGTTTTTGGGCAACTATCTGCTGCAGCGCAAGATTGGCATTGATCTGGTTCGCATCCTGCTGGGTGCGGAGTTGCAACAGCAAGGCCTGGTTGATGCGCTGCAATGTTGCCATGATGGTCTGTTGGGAGGCGTCCTGAGTTTGCGTCGCGGCTTCAAGATTGGCGATGTCGGTTTGTCTTGAGGTCTGATTCGCCCGGATGGTCCCGAGAGCCTGCAAGTTGTTGGTCATTACCGAGTCGTTGATGTCAACGGTGGCTCCCTGTGCGGCAATCTGCAACTGCCCAGCAACACTGGCAGTGCTGTAGCCAGGGATTACGTTGGTGGTAGTCGGCACGCTCACTTGCTGGTAGGAGGCTGTGGCTCCCTTTCCCGTATTCGCCGAATTGAGCCATCCCATCGAATTCCCATAGGTGTTCGATATCTGCTGTAGCAGTAGCAAGTCGGAAGTCGGAGACAGAAATCGCGAATAGAGCATTCTGGGCGCGAGGATCATCTGGTGCACGAGGTTGTACTGCTGCTTGGCGACGTTGTAGGCTTGCAGCGCCGTGGTGGCAATCTTGACGGTGTTGGTAAAGATTTGCTGGCCCTGCTCGATCTGCTGGAATTGGTTGGAGATGGATTGTTCTTCGTGTTCGATCTGCGTAATGGCGTGGACCGACTGCGTAGGATCGTAGACGATACCGGAACCGAATTGTGCGTGCGCAGCGGGTTGCAATGCCGCAGCGAGGCCGATAGAGAGTGCGGTAACGATTAGCTTCTTCACTTTCTTGTCCTTTCGTCTGCGGTTGGTGTGGCAGGCTCTCACAGCAATACCGCGCTACTGCTGTGCGGCAATAATTTCCTTCTGAATCTGTGCGAGGCGGTCCGCTTCTGGCTTACATCGCGCGTCTCGTTCTTTCTTCTTGGCTTCCAGGGCCGCTATCTGCTCCGGAGTCAGCTTTTCTCCTGTCAGAAGTGCTGATGATCCGGCGGTCACTGGATCAATGCAGTCCTTGGCATAGGCCGGATATTCGGCGTTGTATTGATCCTGCAACCGTTTCACCTTTGCCGCCTTGCTCTGACAGCCGGCAAGGGTGAGAGTCCACAGAACGAAGAGGGAAAGAGCAACTTTTCGCATCGAAAGCCTCCTTAAAAAGTCTGTGGAATAGTGTGGTTCGAGTACGCAGGAAGAAGCAAGTCCTGCGTGAAATAGACTTTCACGCGATGTCCTTCCCGAATCGTGATCGTGGGTGGTATCTGGATGAAACGGTCAAGGATGGTCGCTGCGGACTGCGAAACGCTGCCCGCCGCTCCGTTGGTGAAAGCTTGAGAACCGCTCGTTGTAATGGTGCCGCCACCCTGAGTGATCTGGCTCGCCCCAGCGACAACCCCCAAAGCGATCGAGGTGCCGAAAATCTGAAGGTAGTGATTATTGACCTTGTCTTTTAGCCCTTGCTCCCCGATTCGATCGAGGCCTTGAAACTGGTCGAGATCGACGGAGTAACCGTCTGGCATAATCAGGCGGTGAAAAACCACGGCCATCCGGCGTTGTTGACCGAAGCCCGTCGCTCCAATCTTCTTGGCTTCGCCCAAAACGACCGCTCCCTCGGGAATGATGACGTGTTGACGGTCGTGCGAATACAACGGATTTGACACAAGAACTTTCACCGGGCCAGCGGCATCGCCATCGAGACGATTCATAAGAACCGTGTCTAGAACCGAACCCTCGTAAATCAGATAAGGTTGACCGGAGGCCGAATCGACATTGGCCTCAAGCGGGCGCTTATAGCTTCCGGGCGTATCCTCTCGTTTTGCTTCAGATTCTGGCGCTACGAGATTACTGTTCGTCTGCCGGTCGGCAGGGCCATACTGGGCGGGCATCGCCTGGCCTTGCTGTTGTTGGGGCTGTACGGCGGAGCCGGAGTACACAAGGTTGGAGGCGAAACGTGAGTTGTCCGCACGTTCACGCTCTTTCGCGGCAATTAGCTGCGCCTGCTGTTGTACGGGCGTTAGTTGCATCTGCATGTCGCCCTGCTGCAATTGAGAGCAGGGCTGGCCCGGAACACAGGGGGCAGCAACGCCGGTCGGCCCATAGGCCGCGGCGGCTGCTCGCTGCGCGGGCGTCGCAGACGCAAGCGCCGGATCTCCCATGGCTGCAGCGGCCATTGTTGCCCGCTGCTCTTTCTGACGTTCGGCCTGAATCTGGTTCTTCAACTCCTGCACGTTGCTGTCGGTGTTGTCCTGCAATGTCGGTTGCGGCGGCTGGCCTTTCGCGCTGGCCTGCTGTGCTGGCGTCTTCTTGCCGGACGAACTGAAGAGCGCCGCCACAATCACGAGCAATGCCGCACCTAGATAAACGAAGGTCTTGAGGTTTTTCTGCAAGACTCCTCTTGGCAGTCCCAGATTGCGGCGCAACGTGGGATCGCCTTGCGGCTCGGGGTGCGCGTCTGTGCGGGGAGTAAAGATGTTTTCGGTCATGGCGGCTATCCCTTGCGCGTGAATTCCATTTTCTTTTTGCCCAGCTCTACATATCCGCTGTTCATGATCTTCGGGATGATGTAGGTTCCTTCCCGGAGGTCGTAGGTGACGAGGTTGGGCTTGCCGTCCTTCATCTCATACACGCTGAACTTTTCGGGCGCATTCGTCTTGATGTAAGTGAATTTGTCGTCGTGGTAGATCGACTGGATATCGAAGGGGGCTTCGTTTGCCTTGTAGACATATTCGAACTTGAGCTGTGTCGGGTAGGCACTCTTATACTCATCGACTGCCTGTTCAACGTGTGCCTGAAGAGCGGCAAGTTGCTGCCGCGACTGTTCGAGTTGGGCGGCCGGCACAAACTGCGCTGGACCATTCGCGGCCACAATGGCGGAACGGTCGGCAGGTTCCACGATCACTTTTAGGTCAGGGCTGGCGGCGGGGGTGGAGCCTGATATGTCTTGGAGTGTGAAACTGTAGATGTTGCCCTTGTCCGTAATGAGGTTCAAGTTGGAGCTGATGCCTTGCTTCGCTGGATGCACAAAACAAAAGTTGCCAACCACGTCCACAATCCAGAAATCCTTGTCGCCAGTGGCCGCTTCCATGATCTTTTCGGTGGTGGGCAGCTCAATAAGGGTCGTGTATTTCAACTTCGCGCGGATCGGAATGATGTCCTGCGAGTGATACTGCACGGTGCGCGCGGAATCTTGCGCTACGAGGCCGATGGAGGAAACGATCAACAGACAATTGATAATCCATTTCAGATGGTTCACAGCATTTCTCCTTTGTGGTTCGTTGTAGCGGTTGATCTGGCCAGCGTGCGCGGCTGGAATGGATAGTCTTGTGCAAGATGGCGAAGCCCATCCGGAATACCGAAGCGATCGAAGTAGTCCTGCTTCTTCAGGTTGTCGCGGGCGTTGTTGGTTGCCATCCAGTGCGAGACCGAATCGACGTTCAAATGCACTTTCTTTGAGGTCTGTGCTTTCCGAATCAGCATTTGCCCCGGCGGAACAAGGCCGCCGATCAGGTCCAGTTCCGTGTCGTTCAGATGAAACGCCTCGCGGTAAACTTCGCGGTTCATCTCCGGGTTGGCCAGGAAGATCTTCGTCGGGCAACTCTCGGCCACAATCGCCAGCATTCCCGATTCCTCCAACTCTTTGATGGATTGCGTTGCCAGGATCATCGCGGCGTTGTGCTTGCGCCACGTCTTCTGCGCCTGCACGACATAGTTGCGGATCGTCTCGTTCTTGATGAACAGCCATGCCTCATCGAGCAGGAAGGTTTTGAAGGTGGAGAGTCTTTTTGGGTCTGCGATCTCGTTCGATGCCCGGTGCAAGACATAAAACAGAAGTGGTTCCAAAACCTCCGGCGCGTCATTCCAGCCGTGGAAGTTGAATGTCTGAAAGCGGGAGAACGAAAGCGTGTCTTCGGCGTTGTCAAAGAGGAACCCGTATTGCCCACCGCGGGTCCAACGGTGTAGGCGTTCCTTCAACTCGCCAATGATGTTGCAGAAGTTTGAGATGGTGCGCTGGTTCGGCTCCAGCATGTACATGCGCTCAATCGCATCCCACAACCGACGTTCTTCTTTGAAGTCCAGCCTGTAACGCTGCTCGTTGCCCTCAATGAGCACGCGGAAGAAGCTGAACAGAAATTGCAGGTTCTCTTTTGTTTGAGGAAGCGAAAACGGATTGATCGTGAAGTCCCGCGCTTCCTGGCCGACATTTAGGTACGAGCCGCTGAAGATCGTCGTAAGTGATTGGAAACTGCCCCCGATATCGAAGATGAAGGTGAGTGGCGTGTATTTCTGTGCATTTTGCAGCAGAAAATTCGCCAAATAGGACTTGCCACTGCCGGTCATCCCGAGTATCAGCGTGTGGCCGACCTCGCCGTTATGCAAATTCAAGAAGTAGGGCGTGCTGTTGTCGGTTTCAAGGGCAGCCAAGTACTCCGTACCGAGATGCGGGTTTGTTTTCTCGCCGGGAAGGATCGTGAACAGAAAAGACAGGTCGGCGTAGTTCGTGTTCAACACATAGAGTTGGCGGAGATTCATCCGATAGTTGCCCGGTACGGTGGCGAAATAGGCATTCAGCTGGTTGTAGGTTTCAGCAAACAGATTGCCGTCCGCGTTGGTGAAGACGCCAGTAAACTCGGCCACAAGTTGAGCGAGGTCCGTTGATTGTCCAGACAATGCCCGGCCATACAGCACAATCGTGAGCGAGAAATCGCCAAGCGATTGACCGTCGCCCAGGGCACGAAGGCAATCGCCGAGATTTTCAATGTCGGCCTGCTTGGACTCGTCCACCAGCACGTCGCGAGGGTTCGTCTTCGTGGCGTCGTTGCCCATCTGAGAGACAAATCCCGTCTTCGACATATTGAAGTGGCGGCGGCGCTTGTTCACCTCTTTGCGAGCCTTGTCCGCCGGGAGCGGCGTCCACTCCGTGACCACATAGAAGTTGGCCGGAATCTTCAACAACGCGTCCAGTACCAGGGGCTTCGTTTCGGTGATCGCCTCTTTCATCGTCAGCACGCGGACGATGTGATCGCCTACCCGTAGATGATCGCGCTCCGCTTCGATGTCGGAATTGACCACCTGATAGTCGAGGAACTGCGTGGACTGCGGCCTGCCGGCAACACGCCAGTCGTCATAATTCAGCAAGCGGCGGAAAAACGTGAATTGCCCCTGCCGATTCAAGATCTCGATTTGCATGAAATCAGCTAGTTGCCGAGCGAATGCCTGCACATGCTGGTCAAGCCGTTGAAGATCGCGCTCGATATGCGTACGCAAGAGCGTCTTTATACTGTCGTTGGTGAACTGCGATTTCAGTTCGGCAATCGCGCCCTCTGGATCGCGCAAGAGGCGAGCTAGCGCCGTGCCCACGCCGGTTTTCGACCTGGCGCCTTCGAGCAGGATGCAGTAGAAGATTTCAACTTGATAAAGATGGTCACGCTTGGCTTCAAAGAATTTCCGCCGTTGGTCGATCGCTGCCTCCACGATCGGGTCGTCATATCGCGCGAATGGTATGTCCGGGCGATTCGATTTGAAGAGGTATTGGTAAACGTGGAAGCCTGGGCCAAACGCTTTGAGCGCTGCCTCCAACCGCTTCACCGCATACTCCTGCTCCGAGCGGTCAAGACTTTCGTAGTCCACACCGGGAACACTGAGAACCATGCCTAGATCGCCGCTTTTGGTAAGGAATGCCGTCTCATTCCAGAAGCCGTAGAGGTTGATGTGGTCGTTCAGCGCCGCACTTTCTTTCCACGGTTTAATGACCTTGTCGAGACGCAGCATCAGACCACCTCCACACGGGGGACTTGCTGCTTGGCCGCGTCGTAGCGGACGTTGTAGCGTTCGGACTTTGCCAGGATGCGGAGGAACGCCGGATCACTGTTTGTGACCCAATGGCCGAAGGTAAAACCGCCAATGAATACGGCGATACCGGCGAGGATGGAATTGAAGAGATTGAAGGCCCCCACTGCTCCGACACAAACGAAGTAGAACAGCGTGCGTTCCACACCTAAGTAGGTGAGCGGCTTATGCAGGCTCTTGAAGACTCGATTTGTGCGATGCCTCTGTTGTGTTTTGTCTGGCATAAGTCACTTTTCTAAGTGCGGGTTGAAGGTGGCTCTGAAGGGGCTATACGCCCCAGAGCCAACTCAGGACATTCACCGCGAGAACAGCAATGCCCGTTCCGGCGGCAACTCCGGCGAGCGCCTTTTTTGCGCCGGGTTCGCCGTGCGCGAAACCATAGCCACCGATCACGATCGCCACCAGACTTGCAACCTTCGCAATGGTGCCGGTAAAGAGGCTTTGGATGGCCGTAAAGCCCGTGTCGAACGGTGAGCCCTGAGCCAGGGCGGTCACAGTCAGGACAAGAAGTAGGGTAAGAACGGCGGCGGTTGGACGCACGCACTTCGACTGAAGAAGGCGCTCGATTTTTCGGATGGAATGGACTCGGAACCAACGTGTCATTTTGCACCTCCCGCAGCACCTCAAATCGGCTGCTTGTGGCGCAAACGTAACCTGACTCAATCACGATGTCCAACAACTTCTCGTCAGTCTGTTATTCCTGGGAGGAATAACAGACGAACGTAGTGTCGCGACCAAGTAAATCGCGCCGCTCGGCTCGATACTTTCGGTAAAGAATTTTCCTCAGCAAGCGATTGAGCGGCAAATACGACTCGGACGCCCGCTTACGGAAGCCGTCTAGTTAGGCATCCGTGAGACGCAGTTGTGGCGGCGGGTCCGTAGTCGGTCCCTTCGCAAAACGGCGCCCAAGTGCCTGCCGATGAAGCAGATGAGACTGTCGTTGTCTGCTTGATTCGGGCCGTCTGTAGCGCCGGTTCCGCATCCGCGAAGAGATTTGCGCAACGAAACGTGAGGTGACGAATCGGCTTACTGCTGTCTGATATTCCCAGCAGGAATAACAGAGTGACGAGAAGTTGTTGGACATGGCCGAAGGAATCGATCAAATTGGCTAGCA
>JBAVAV010000306.1:0-2749 GCA_049585895.1 Candidatus Sulfotelmatobacter sp.
GGCATTCATATTCGCGCCGTCCATGTAGAGCAGGCCGCCTTTGGCGTGCAGAATGTCGGCGATCTTATGAATATCCTGCTCGAAGACTCCAAGCGTGTTGGGATTGGTGAGCATCAGCGCCGCGACATCATCGTTCATTTGCGCCGCCAAGGCGGCGATGTCGACCATGCCACGCGAATCGGATTTGAGATTTTCGACGGCGTAATTCACCATTGCAGCCGTCGCCGGATTGGTTCCATGCGCCGAGTCCGGGATCAGAATCTTCTTGCGCGCATTTCCCTGCGACTCATGGTAAGCCCGTACCATGAGTAACCCGGTCATCTCACCGTGCGCGCCCGCCGCGGGCTGAAGGGTGATCGCGTCCATGCCGGTGATCTCGATCAGGCATTCGCTCAGCGTTTTCAGAATGTGCAGCGCGCCCTGCGAAATCTTTTCCGGCTGGTAGGGGTGCCCGTTGGCGATTCCTTCCACCCGGGCCACAGCTTCGTTCACGCGCGGGTTGTACTTCATCGTGCACGAGCCCAGGGGATACATGCCCAGATCAATGGCGTAGTTCCAGGTGGAAAGCCGGGTGAAGTGGCGGATGATCTCAATCTCGCTCACCTCGGGCATGTTGCCCAGATCTTTTCTTTCAGAGGAACCAAGAAGCTTCGCGGTATCCACTTCCGGCACATCAAGCGGCGCCAGCTTCCATGCAGCCTTCCCGGCGGACGATTTCTCAAAGATCAGCCCTTCGTTCTGATTGACGTGGCGGGTAGCTTTGCGGGTCATGTACTTCATCGCGTCAACTCCTCCACGTGCTCTTCCTTCGTCGGCGATGAGCGTTCACTCTCAGCAACCAATCCCACTGCGGTGTCGATCGCGCTGCGCGTAGTCAGTTCGGTGCAGCACCACAACGCCGCATTCCCCAACTCGGGATAAAACTTTTTCAGCGGCAGCCCGCCGACCATCTTGTGTCCCAGCAGGCGGCTGTTGATGGCGTATGGATCCTCGCTGGTCTCAACGACAAACTCGTTGAACCGCGGCGCGCCCTGAAATAAAACTTTGCTGTGCTTTGCGAATTGCGTCGTCGCGTAGGCAGTCTTGGCCAGATTCTGCCTGCCCAGTTCCTTCAAGCCGACTTTTCCGTACACCGTCATGAAGATGTTGACCATCAGCGCGATCAGGGCCTGGTTCGTGCAGATGTTCGAGGTCGCCTTTTCGCGGCGGATGTGCTGCTCGCGGGTGGCCAGCGTAAGCACAAATCCGCGCTTGCCGTGCTTGTCGGTGGTCTGCCCCACCAGCCGCCCCGGCATTTGGCGAACGTATTTCTCGTGCGTCGCGATCACACCGCAATAAGGCCCGCCGAATCCCATGGGCACGCCGAATGATTGCGCTTCCATCGCGATAATGTCCGCTTGCCGCGGCGGCTCCACAATTCCGAGCGACACCGCTTCGGCAATGGAAACCACTAGCATCGCTTCGTTCTTGTGCGCGATTTCCGCAATTGCCGCCACATCTTCAATCGTTCCAAAGAAATTAGGCGACTGCACCAGCACAGCCGCCGTATCGGCCGTAATCGATTTCTCGATTTCCTTCAAGTTCACCCGCCCGTCAGCGGCAAAACCCGTCACCGTCAGAGGCATGCCCTGATGCGTGGCGTAGGTGGCCAGCACCTCGCGATACTCCGGATGCAAACTGCGCGCCACGACTACCGAGCGACGTCCCGTAAGCCGCACCGCCATCATTACGGCCTCGGCTGCGGCGGTCGAGCCGTCATACATGGAGGCATTCGCCACTTCCATGCCGGTTAATTCGCAGATCATCGTCTGGAATTCAAAGATGGATTGCAGAGTCCCCTGGGAAATTTCCGCCTGATAAGGCGTGTAGGCAGTAAGAAATTCACCGCGCGAAATCAAAGAATCGATAATGACAGGACGATAGTGCAGATACGCTCCGGCGCCCAGAAAACTGGTGTAACCTTCGCCATTTTCCCGCGAGCGCTGCCGGAAGTAGTCCACGATTTCCGACTCCGCCATTTGCCGCGGCACTTTCAGATCGTGGCGCAGCCGGTATTCGGCAGGAATCGGCGCGAACAAGTCATCGACCGAGCGCAGGCCCAAAGCCTTCAGCATGGCTTCGCGGTCGGCTGGAGACTTCGGTAAATAGCGCATAGGAAGTTGATTAGATGTAGGACAGGCCCGTTACGATTGATTACATACCGCAAAGGGAGGCGGGATATCGCCCCCAGACCTTGGACTTCAGACCTCAAAATCGGCACCGCACGGCCGAAGTCCGAGGTCCGACGTCCCGTATTTAATGCCCCGCCTCTTCCGCCACAAACTTCTCATAATCAGCAGCGGACATAAGAGCGTCCAGTTCGCCCGGGTTCTTCAGCGTGATCTTCACCATCCAGGAGCCGTGAGGATCTTTATTTACTTTCTCCGGCGATGTGGCCAGCTCAGCGTTGACTTCCGTGACCGTGCCCGAGGCCGGAGCATACAAATCTGACACTGCTTTCACTGACTCGACCGTGCCAAAAGTCTTTCCTGCCGCCAATTCCGCGCCTACCCTAGGCACTTCGACGAACACAATGTCCCCCAGCGACCCCTGCGCGTAGTCGGTGATGCCAAACAACGCCGAAGTTCCGGTCGCCTTTACCCACTCATGCTCTTTCGTATACTTTCGATCCGTTGGATAGGCCATAATGTAGCTTAGCTCCTAGGTCCGATCTAGGTACCGCCGCCGTCCTCGGCGGCTGTCGTGGGGG
>JBAVAV010000307.1:0-4428 GCA_049585895.1 Candidatus Sulfotelmatobacter sp.
CGGAACAATCGCCGAAGTGACTACAATCAAGACAGAAGATTGGTGGCGGAGAGGTCAATGAATACAGCGATTATCGTGGCGATTGTCGCTCTGGTGGCGACGATCATTGGCGCGACCATCGGGGCAACTACCAATTATGTCCTCGCCGAGAGACGGGAGCGAGCAGACAGAGAGAGAGACAGACGCAGTCATTCCATCGAGGTCAAGAGGGCAGCCCGCTTAATTGACATGGAATTAGCACTGGCAGAGTCGCTTGCGGCCATAGCGATCGAGAAGAGGTACTGGGTTGACTCCGCTGAACTCTCAACCGAAGCTTGCCAGAAGTTGGCCGGAACCGTTGCTTCGGACCTATCGAATCCAGCGTGGCATGCCGTCACGATAGCATTTTTGGCAGTAGAACACATCAAGGGATCGAAGGCTCTATTTGTAAGCAGCGCCATAGGTGACAGACCTCTTTCAGACTCGAATGCCGAAGGGATCGCTCCAATGCTAAGGGATGTCACGCGTGGGCGTGAGGCTCTGGCAGCGGCTGTATGGGGGACATCTCCGCACGAGGCCGGAGGACCGTCGATCGAGAGGGCACCGGCAATTGCAAAGGCATACGTTGATATGAAGCAGCATGCCGACCATATGATTGCAGAGGCGCGGCGGTTGTCTGACGAAGTTGGGGCAGCGACTGCGCAGCAACACGGGCTATCAACTGACTACACGCCAGCGCGGCGACTTTTAGGTGAAAGCATCGGACTCTCGGTTGCATCGACCTTGTTTGTGCAACATGTTGGTAACCTGCTTTTTCCCTCGCAGCCGCTTTCGCCTGAGCTAACCGAGAAGACATTAATGGCTGTCAGGCAAGGTTTCATAAAAGCGTTTGAGCAGATCAATTCCGAACTGAAGCGCCGTGTGGACAGCGCCCAAGGCACTATTAAATTAATCGAAGCCGAGTAACAGAACGCGCTGAAGGATAACTGTTGAAATATCGCCATAGCACTCATTGGCAGTTTGGGTTTCTACTGCTCAGGCTCGAACCCCCGGCCGACCCGAAACACGTGGCCATCGGGATGGCGAAGGTGCATCTCGCGGACGTTCCACGGCATATCGGTGGGTGGAAATGTGACCTCCAGCCCGGCGGCGACGCAATGCTTGTGCATCTCGTCGACGTCGTCTACCCAGACCGACATCCAGACGCCCTTGTCGCCCTCTTCGTCTCCCTGCTGCTGAAACGTGGTGGTGTTCGCGCCGCGGCCGCGGCCTCCCTGCGCCCCCTGACAAAGAAAGATGCAAGTTTCCTTACCCGATCCAACCGCGCCAAACGTCGGAGGCGTTCCCCAGTCCCACAATTTCTTCCATCCCCACTTCTCAAACCACGCGACCGTGCCGGCGATGTCGGACACGTTCAAAATCGGAGTCAGACCTTTGGCTTCCATAACGGAAGCAGGATAACACTCAGTGGAACGAGGGATTTGCTCGATGTTGCAAGATCGCCAATTCGCTCATTACCTTTGGCTCGTGGTCGCGAGTATAGGGCCTGATTCAATCACAATCCTGCTCTTGTCCCGTAACCACTTCACGCGGGGAAGAGATTTCGGGCATATTTTGTTAGCCTATTGTGGTCCGACACCTACAGGGAAGACTGTAGATATAGGGGTGGCGCAAGCCTGTTAGCATCTTTTCCAAATTCGCCAGGGGTAAGGTTGTGGCCCAAAAAAACGAGCCTCTTTCGTTCGTGAAAAACCAGACCGCCAGCATTCCCGAGACGAAAGCGCATCTTTCGGATGAATCGTTCCGTTTTCTGGTCGAGAGTGTTCAGGATTACGCGATTTTTCTTCTAAGTCCCTCAGGCATCGTGATGACGTGGAACGACGGGGCGGAGAGAATCAAAGGCTACAAAGCAGATGAGATCATTGGTCAACACTTCTCCCGTTTTTACACGCAGGAGGCGAGAGAGAACTATTGGCCCACCCGTGAACTTGAAATTGCCACGCAACAAGGGCGCTTCACAGACGAGGGCTGGCGGGTTCGCAAAGACGGCACGATGCTATGGGCGTCGGTCACGATTACCGCCCTCCGTGAGCAAGACGGCGAACTCCGTGGATTTTCCAAAGTTACTCGCGATCTGACCGAGCGACGGGCACTTGAAGAGCGCACCCAGGAATTGAACAAGGAGCTGCGCAGCCGGATGGCTCAACTCTCTGAGTCCCGCACTCAATTGGAACTCAGGACCCTGGAACTGCAACGCCTGTCAACCCGGTTGCTCCGCATTCAGGACGACGAACGCCGCCGCATCGCTCGTGAACTTCATGACGACCTCGGCCAACAGCTAGCCGCGTTGAAGATGAATCTGGACAGCATCATTCAGCCGACGAAATCGAAGGAACTTTCTCAAGCTTCGGAACTGGCGGACGGTGCAATTTCGAAGATTCGCAATCTCTCCTATTTGCTGCATCCTCCGCTGCTCGATGAGTCGGGCTTGATGCCAGCCATCCATTGGTTCGTGGATGGATTCAGCAAGAGAAGTAATCTCAAGATTACTCTGGATTCGAAGCCAAGCTCGTTTCCCCGGCTTTCCAAAGAGATCGAAATGTCGATCTTTCGCGTCGTGCAAGAATGCATTACCAACGTCTATCGTCACTCCGACAGTCCCGATGCGCGAATCGAGATTCACCAGCAGCCTGACCGGGTTATCGTCAGGGTCCGCGACTTCGGCAAGGGCATTGATGCAGACACGACCACGGGGATGGTGCCTATCACGAGCGGGGCCGGAATCGGCGGAATGCGGGAACGTCTGAAACAATTTGGCGGTAACCTCAAGATCAGCCGGGCCGAGCCGGGAACCTTGATTGAAGCCACCATTCCCCTGTTTCAGCTGGCGCAGATTGAGTGAGATCGAGCGACCTACCTCCCAGGTACGCTCACCCGCGAATAGGTTTGCTGAACCGATTCTCTCCCTAACCGAAAACGAGGATCCGTCAAAGCTGCGCGGCGATGCCAACTTGCCGCGCTTAACATCGTCATTGCCGTAGGCAGGCTCTTCCGCATACCGCTCGCTGCAATTCGATGGTATGGTTCAGCACTCAAGGGAAGGAGCAGCGCTCCCCCTGGCACAACTCTGGCGCGCCCGACCGTACGGGGCTGTCCACTTGCCGGGGCTGGCAGTTACTTAGGTCATCTTGGGCCAAGTGACGATTCGGTTCATCATAGGAAAGGTTGGCAGGTCAGCGCCTCCCGGGAAAACTCTGCGATGAATATTGACGAGCTGCTGCGCACCGCGACCGAACGGCGCGCCTCCGACTTGCATTTGAAGGTGGGGAACTATCCTCACCTGCGCATTGACGGCGATCTGGTGCCGCTGACCGATCAGCCGCGCGTGAGCGCCGAAGACATGTTGACCATGGCGTTCAGCATGATGTCGGCACGGCAAAAGCAAAAATTCAAAGAGACCACAGAAATCGACATGGCCTACGGCGTGGCCGGACTGGGCCGCTTCCGTGTGAACATCTTTCAGCAGCGGGGCAATGTGGGCCTGGTGCTGCGCGTTATCCCTACCAAGATTCGGGCGCTGGATGAACTTTTCCTGCCCAAGGTGGTGGAGCAGATTTGCGACATGCCTCGCGGTCTGGTGCTGGTGACGGGCGTGACCGGTTCGGGTAAGTCGACGACCTTGGCGGCGATGGTGGACCGCATTAATTCCAGCCGGGCCGAGCACATCATCACCATTGAAGACCCTATCGAATTCCTTCACCGCGACAAAAAGGGCTACGTCAACCAGCGCGAAATTCAGGTGGATACGCCTTCGTTCAGCGCGGCCCTGCGCGCATCGCTGCGTCAGGATCCGGACGTGATTCTGGTGGGCGAAATGCGCGACCTGGAAACCATTGGCACGGCGCTGCACGCCGCCGAAACCGGCCACATGGTGTTTTCCACGTTGCATACGCTGGACGCGGTAGAAACCATCAACCGAATCATTTCGGTGTTTCCGCCGCCGGAGCAGAAACAAATTCGCATGCAGCTTGCCGCAGTGTTGCGCGCTATTGTCAGCCAGCGCCTGGTCCGGCGTTGCGACGCGGAAGGCCGCGTCCCAGCGGTGGAAGTGATGATCAACACGGCTTACATACGCGAATGCATCCTGGTGCCGGAGAAAACCCGCGCCGTGCGCGACGCGATTTCGGCGGGCACATCGCAGTACGGCATGCAGACGTTCGATCAGTCGCTATGGGATCTGTTCCAGGCCGGGCTGATCAACTATGAAACCGCGCTGGAGAATGCCTCCAACGCCGACGACTTCAAGCTGCGCATGCAGGGCATCGCTTCGACCGCCGACATTTCGCGGCAATCGATGCAGTCTGCCGGGTACGGACGGTAGATCGGACTTCAGGCTTCGGGCATCAGACTTCAGGCTTTAGGTTTTAGCAATCGAGTTTCGCCTTCGAA
>JBAVAV010000308.1:0-1727 GCA_049585895.1 Candidatus Sulfotelmatobacter sp.
ATACACGGCAGACCCGCGTAGGTTGATTCTCCCTGGAGCGACTTGTAGATTTCGGTGATCTGCATGGTAGCGCCGGCGTCTCGCCGGCCCGGTCGCGGGCGAACGCCCGCTGGAAAGCCACCAGGAAGGCGATGCTTATGGTTCCGAGTATTTGGCCGTGGTCGTGTCTGTCTCAAACACGGTGACGTCTTTTACTCGCACTCGCCCACCCGTCACGCTCTGCAGCCGCGAATTCGACTCATGGTAAAAGTACCGGGCCAGATTCTCAGCTGAAGGATTGATGACAGTGAACGGCTCTATGTCATTGATCATTTGATGGTCGAGCCGGTCGATGACGTGCTTCATCACTTCGCGCAGGTCTTTGAAATCCAGCAACAGGCCGGCTTTGTCCAGTTCGGCGCCGGCAAGGGTAACTCTAATCTTGTAGTTGTGTCCGTGCGGGTTCTCGCACTTGCCCTTATAGTTGCGCAGGTAATGTCCCGCGGCAAATGTGTCTTCGACCGTCACTTCGAACATGAATACCTCAGCAGCCCGCGTGGATACAGGCGCGACCGCACTTAACCGCGAAACACCTTAATTGTACCCCGCGCGGCGAAAATCGCACTTGACTGCCTCCGCGCGCCGAATGTAGCTTGCCTATTCGGTTTCAACGCGGTTGAGCGATAGGTGATTCACCAATAAGGAGCGGACATGCGTCGCCGTGCTACTGGTCTAGCTTTCGCTATTCTGCCGTTTACTCTCTTTGTGCTGGCCTTCAGCGGCAATGTTGCTGCCCAGACCAAGCCTGACGGGCCCGACTACGACGTTAAGGAGCACTACACGAAGTACGAATATCGAATCGCGATGCGCGACGGCGTGCATCTGTTCACCGCGGTCTATGTGCCGAAAGACAGCTTCCGTTCCTATCCGTTTCTGATCAACCGAACTCCTTACAGCGTGGGGCCATATGGCGTAGATCAATACCGCACGCAACTTGGACCGTCCCCAGGCTTCGACAAGGAGGGATACATCTTCGTTTTCCAGGACGTGCGCGGCCGCTACATGTCGGAAGGACAGTTCGTGGAGATGCGTCCCCACATGGACGATAAGAAATCGAGTCACGATGTGGACGACGCCAGCGACCTCTACGACACCATCGACTGGTTGCTCAAGAACGTCCCGGGCAACAACGGAAACGCCGGCATCTGGGGGATTTCTTATCCCGGGTTCTTCACTTCCGCCAGCATCATCGACTCGCATCCTGCGCTCAAGGCGGCGTCTCCGCAGGCTCCCATGACCGACCTCTTTATGGGCGACGATGCCTACCACGGCGGCGCGTTTATGCTGGCCGCCAACTTCGGCTTCTACAGTTCCTTCAAGCCGCAGGAAAATCCGCAGCTTCCACCGAAGACTCCCGTGCCCTTCGATTTTGGCACGAAAGACGGTTACGAATTTTATTTGGCCTCGGGGCCGCTGGCAGGTTTCGCGAAGTATCTCGCAGGCAAGAGCGCGCTGTGGGACGACCAGATCCACCACGACACCTACGATGACTACTGGAAAGCGCGCAATCTGGCGCTGCACATGAAGAACATCCACTGTGCTGTGTTGACGGTGGGGGGATGGTTCGACGCAGAAGACTTGCAGGGGCCCTTCAGCACCTTCCATGCCATCGACAGGAATAATCCTTCCATCTTCAACGGGCTGGTCGTCGGGCCTTGGGTCCACGGCGGGTGGGCACGCTACGACGG
>JBAVAV010000309.1:0-3040 GCA_049585895.1 Candidatus Sulfotelmatobacter sp.
CCGCGAAAGAGTTCGCGCTGCTGGAATACCTCATGCGGAATGCCGGGCGGCGGGTAACCCGGGCGATGATCATCGAACACGTGTGGAATCTGACGTTCGACACCACCACCAACGTTGTGGATGTCTACATCAACTACCTGCGGCGCAAGATCGATGACGGACATCCCCGCAAGCTTATTCATACCGTGCGGGGTGTGGGTTATGAGCTGAGTGCTCCAGTGGGAACGCTAGCGTGATTGCGAAAACGGCTGAGGTGCGGGATGAATCGGCGGTGCCGGGGCGCGTGGTCTCTGAGGCTGCCGATCTCGGTATGCTCGCACAATTGCTGCACGCTCTGAACCAGCCCTTGACCGGCGTGCAATGTTCGCTGGAGTTGGCGCTCGCCGGCCCGCGCTCCCCGGAGCAGTACATCGATTGCATACGCGGGGGGCTGGAGCTTATCGAGCGCATGCGGGATCTGGCGGCGGCGATGCGGCAATTGCTGGAGATCGACGGAGCGGGCGCCGCGGCGCCCGCGAAGGAGGAGGAACTGCCGATCGACCTGCGGTCTGTGCTGCGAGAGACCCTTGACGAACTGCGGCCGGTGGTCGAGGCGAAGGGAGTGCGCGTGGGCCTCAATTGCGGACCATTGGCGGTTCTCGTAGAAGCGCGCGGAGTGGTCCCCGCCATGTTTCGACTTCTGGAATCGGCTCTGAGTCTGGCAGCGCCTGAGAGTGTGTTCTTGATTGAGAACTGCTCCGAGCTCGGTTGCGCCGGCGTGCGCATTCGTTGGAGCCGTGGGAAGACGGCTCCGCTCCCCGACGGATTGTCGAAGGCGGAGTTGGGGTTAATGCTGGCGCAGGCCGGACTGCGGCGAGCGGGCGTGGCCTGGACGCAGGAGCGCACCGAAGACTTTGAAGAGATCACTCTACGAGCACCTGCGCGTGCGGGGATCGCAAATGAATGCGCGCGCGCAGGCGGCGGGAAGCTTGCGACCGTTCACCGCCTGGGAGAAATAGAACCAGCATGAAACTTGCCGAACTCAACCGCCGAAGGCCGATATGAATTTCCAATCCTGGCTTAATCGCGTCTTTATAGAGACTTGAAATGAATATTATGACCACATTCCCAGTTATTTCTCCGCCCGGCGGCGGCGCACTGATCGCCAGCTCCAACAGCGCGCTCCGCGAGCAGGTTCTACACCGTCTGAACGGACGCTGCCGGCCTGTGCAACAGGCGATCGGCGGAGCCGACGCGCTGGTCAAACTCGAAGGAGGGAACTGGCAAGTGCTGTTCCTCGACCGGCGTCTTCCCGACCTGGATGCAGAAGAGCTGATTGTCATCATCGAGCGGCGGTTTCCGGGAACCCAGGTAGTTCTATTGGATTCCGATCTTTCAGGACCGCTGGAGGAAGCTGCCGAAGGACTCGGCCCGGAAGCGAATTTAGCCGTTCTCGGCTCGCAGTCTGAAAAATGTTGGCAGAGAATCGCGGAAAGACAGGAGCCGGCGCCGCTGCCCGGCATGATCGGACGCAGCGCATCGGTGGAGCGGGTCTATCGCCTGGCCCGGCTTGTAGCTCCGCGCATGACCACCGTCTTGATCGTGGGGCCGACCGGAAGCGGCAAGGAACTGGTGGCGCGCGCCCTTCACGTGTTGAGTTCGCGGGCAGCCAAGCCCTTCGTGGTGGTGAACTGCGCCGCCATTCCGGAAGCTTTGCTGGAGTCGGAGTTGTTTGGCCATACCCGCGGGGCATTTACCGGAGCGGTGCAGCCTCAGGTGGGGCGAATCCCGGCAGCCCATGGCGGTTCACTGTTTCTGGATGAGGTCAGCGAGCTGCCGCTCAACATGCAGGCCAAGCTGCTGCGCTTTCTGGAGCAGAAAGAAGTGCAGCGCCTGGGGACCGCCGAAGTGACCCAGGTCGATGTGCGAGTCATCGCCGCCAGCAACCGGGATCTGGCGGCGCGCACGAGCCAGGGAGAGTTCCGGGAAGATCTCTTCTACCGGCTCGCCGCCTTTCCGCTGGAGCTTCCGTCGCTGGCCGAGCGCCGGGAGGATATCGTTCTTCTAGCCGAGCATTTTCTGGCCGATTTGTCGGGGCAACGCTGCCCGGTCTTGAGCGGGGAAGCGATCCGCATTCTCGAAGATCACTCCTGGAAGGGCAATGTGCGCGAACTGCGGCATGTGATGGAGCGAGCGTCGATTCTGCTCGAAGAGGGAGACACGGTGCTTCCGGAACATCTGTACTTTCACGGCCAGCCCTATTCTCCCGACCAACCCAGCAAGCGCCTGGAACCGTGGTCCAGGCGGCAGGCCTAAGTATCCCGCGAAGACGACGAGTGTCTTCACCTCTGCGCGTCACCGAGCCCTCGGCCTTAGTAACAACTCATGAAAATCCTTTAGTTAAGCACCGAGGTTCTCTCTCTTCATCCTGAGTCCGAATCTCCTGCTCTTGCGCCGATTGCTTTGCCGTTGAGGGGAAAGAGCTTAACACTCTGGCATTTGAGAATCCTCTCATCCTCCCTCCGTTCTTCCTGCGCGGTATCACGATTGCTTTGGTCAAGGCTTACCGGGGAAAAAGGCTCGCTGGGGAGCGCGCTGAGTCGTGAGAACTGGGCCATGAGTAAAAGGGGCAGCGCGCAAGCCTATATCGTCTGGGAAGACAACGAGGAGCGGGAGCGCATCCTCCTGGAGCAGTTGCCGCAGGTGCGCTACCTGGCCCGGCGCATCCACGAGCGGCTGCCGCGGCATGTGCCGCTTGAGGATCTTGTGCATGCGGGCGTGATTGGGCTGATTGACGCCCTCAACAAGTTTGACCGCTCCAAGCATGTGCTGTTCGGCTCTTATGCCAAGTTTCGCATTCGGGGTGCGATTCTCGACAGCCTGCGGGAAATGGACTGGGGACCGCGCGAGTTGCGCCGTAAGGCGCGAAGCGTGGAAGAGGCACATCGCAAGCTCAGCCTGGCACTGAGCCGGGCGCCCACCGAAGTGGAAGTGGCGGCCGAGCTGGGTCTCGGGCTGCGGGAATTTCAGCAGCTCTTGGGCGAGTTGGACGGACTGGAGG
>JBAVAV010000310.1:0-1580 GCA_049585895.1 Candidatus Sulfotelmatobacter sp.
CCAGTCAATCCGGCAGCCGAAGAGTGCCTGCTGGTCCCGTTTTACGTCGGCGGCAAGGCGGTTGGAACCATATGGGGAATCATGCACAGCGTCCGCCGCAAGTTCGATGCAGAGGATGACCGGGTCATGGCATCTCTGGGGAAATTTGCGTCTTCCGCGTATCAAGCATTGGCACACATAGAAGACCTCAAAATTCAGGTGGCCGAGCGCGAAAAGGCGGAAGGAGAAGTCCGTCAACTGGCGAGTGGGCTGGAAGCCAAAGTCCGACGCCTGGTCGAGTCCAACGTTGTGGGGATGGTTATGTTCACTCTCGAAGGGGCAATCACCGGAGCCAACGAAGCATTTCTCCGCATGGTGCAATACGACCGTGAAGATCTTGCTTCCGGTCGTGTGAGCTGGAGGGACATCACGCCAGCCGAATGGCACGACCGGGACGAACGGGCAGTCAATGAATTGAATGCGACGAGGACTTTCCGACCGTTCGAGAAGGAGTACCTCCGGAAAGACGGCAGTCGCGTGCCGGTACTTCTCGGCGGCGCGCTCTTCGAAAGCGACGGGAACGACGGTGTCGCGTTCGTGCTCGACTTGAGCGAACAAAAGCGAGCAGAGAGGGCTTTGCGGCGCAGTGAGGCATTCCTCGCCGAAGGTCAACATCTCGGTCGAATCGGCAGTTTTTCCTGGCGAGTGTCGACAAATGAAATCACGTGGTCAACGGAGCTCTATCGCATCTATGAGCTTGAGATCGGCATGCCCGTGACGTTCGAACTGATCCGTAGCCGAGTCCATCCGGAAGACGTCAGTTTGATCGAGAAAATGAGGATGGTGGACGGGGCACGAGAGGATGGCCACGACTTTGAATGGAGGTACCGCTTGCTAATGCCGGACCGCTCGATCAAGTACATGCATGCTGTCGCTCATGCGACTCGGGACCGAGATGGTCAGTTGGAGTACATCGCCTCGGTTCAGGATGTCACGGCACGCAGACTCGCGGAAGAGGCAAGCGACAAGGCTCGATCGGAACTTGCACATGTGGCCAGAGTGATGACCCTCGGAATGCTGACGGCGTCTATCGCCCACGAACTCAACCAGCCCCTGTCCGGCATTGTCACAAACGCCAGCACCTGTCTGCGAATGCTAGCCGCTGACCCTCCAAATGTCGAGGGTGCGCGGGAAACCGCGCGGCGCACGATTCGCGATGGCAATCGTGCCTCTGAGGTCATCACTCGGTTGCGTGCACTTTTTTGCAAGAAGGACGCCACGACCGAATCTGTGAACCTGAATGATGCTGCGCTGGAGGTGATTGCCCTGTCGCTAGCGGACCTGCAGAAGAACGGGGTAGTCCTGCGTCCTGAACTTGCCGATGACCTTCCGCTGGTCACAGGAGATCGTGTACAGCTTCAGCAGGTCATCCTCAATCTCGTTCTAAATGCCTCAGACGCGATGAGCGGTGTGGACGATCGTCCGAGGCAGCTCGTGATTAGGACCGAACGAGAAGACGATCGTGCGCGACTAACCGTGCAAGATGTGGGCGTGGGCATCGAACCCACCGGGGTAGACAAGGTGTTCGAACCGTTCTACAC
>JBAVAV010000311.1:0-8221 GCA_049585895.1 Candidatus Sulfotelmatobacter sp.
GAAGAATGTGAGCACGGGCGACACGATTTGCAACGAAGACCATCCCATTGCCCTCGAATCCATTACATTTGCGGTTCCCGTAATCTCGGTCGCGGTCGAGCCGAAGACCAAGGCCGATCAGGAAAAAATGGGCATCGCTTTAAGTCGGCTGGCCCAGGAAGATCCCACCTTCAAAGTTCACACCGATCCCGACAGCGGACAAACCATCATCAGCGGCATGGGCGAGTTGCATCTCGAAATCATCGTCGACCGCATGATGCGCGAGTACAAAGTTGAAGCCAACGTGGGCAAACCGCAGGTGGCGTATCGCGAGACCATTCGCCGGCACGCTGAGGCGGAAGGCAAATACATTCGCCAGACCGGCGGCCGCGGCCAGTATGGGCACGCCAAGATCTATTTGGACCCGCAGCCGCCCGGCACGGGCTACGAATTCGTCAACGACATCGTGGGTGGATCGGTGCCCAAGGAATACATCAAGCCCATCGATCAGGGGATTCAGGAGGCACTCGAAGGCGGAGTGCTTGCGGGTTATCCGATGGTGGACGTGAAGGCAACGCTCTACGACGGCAGCTACCACGATGTTGATTCGAACGAAATGGCATTCAAGATCGCCGGATCGATGGCGTTCAAGGAAGCCGCGCGCAAGGCCTCTCCGGTGTTGCTCGAGCCGGTGATGGCGGTCGAAGTCGTGACCCCGGAAGATTACGCGGGCACGATTATGGGCGATCTGAGTTCGCGCCGCGGCCGCATCGAAGGCATGGAACACCGCGCCGGCTCGCAGGTCATCAAAGCGATCGTTCCGCTGGCGGAAATGTTTGGCTATGCGACCCACATGCGTTCGAGTACGCAGGGCCGCGCGGAATACTCGATGCACTTTGCGCGCTATGAGGAGGCTCCGCGATCCGTGGCGGAGGAAATCATCGCCAAGGTGCAGGGCACGGCGAAGTAGTGCCGGCGACTCGCCGACCGGAAGGCGGGCGATAGCCCGCAGGGTTGAGAGATGTCGAGCGTCATGATGGTAAGGATTAGCTAACGAAGGTAGAAACCACGCGGGGTGGGATGCCCGCATGACAGCCGGCCGGACGCCGGCGCTACAGAGGAAGCAATTTTATGGCGAAAGAGAAATTTGATCGTAACAAGCCGCACTGCAACGTAGGAACGATCGGTCACATCGATCACGGCAAGACGACGTTGACGGCGGCCATCACCAAGGTGTTGCAGAAGCACAATCCGAAGATTGTGTTCCGGTCGTTTGACTCGATCGATAACGCGCCGGAAGAAAAAGCGCGCGGCATCACCATCGCCACGGCGCACGTCGAGTATGAGACGGCGAACCGGCACTACGCGCACGTCGATTGTCCGGGGCACGCCGACTACATCAAGAACATGATCACGGGTGCGGCGCAGATGGATGGCGCGATCTTAGTTGTTGCTGCGACCGATGGTCCCATGCCGCAAACCCGCGAGCACGTGCTGCTGGCGCGGCAGGTGGGTGTGCCCTACATCGTTGTTGCTTTGAATAAATGTGACGCGGTCGACGACGCCGAGCTGCTCGATCTGGTCGAGCTCGAAGTGCGCGAGCTGCTGAAGAGCTACAAGTTCCCCGGCGACGACGTGCCGGTGATTCGGCTGTCCGCTCTGGGCGCATTGAATGGCGAAGAGAAGTGGGAGAAGCAGATTGACGCGTTGATGGAAGCGGTCGACAAGAGCGTGCCGCAGCCGGCGCGCGAGCTGGACAAGCCGTTTCTGATGCCGATTGAGGATATCTTCTCGATTCAAGGCCGCGGCACAGTAGTGACGGGCCGCATTGAGCGTGGCAAGGTGAGGGTAGGCGAGGAAGTGGAAATTGTTGGTTTCCGCGACACGCGCAAGACGGTGGTCACAGGCGTGGAAATGTTCAAGAAGCAACTGGACGAAGGACTCGCAGGCGACAACGCGGGCCTCTTGCTGCGCGGTATTGCAAAAGAAGATGTGGAGCGCGGCATGGTGCTGGCCAAGGGTGGATCGATTACGCCGCACACCAAGTTCAAGGCGGAAGTCTACATCCTGACCAAGGAAGAAGGTGGACGGCACACGCCGTTCTTCAAAGGCTATCGTCCGCAATTCTACCTGCGCACGACGGACGTGACGGGCGTGGCCGAGTTACCTTCGGGCACGGAGATGGTGATGCCGGGAGATAACGTGAGCCTCGTGATCGAGTTGATCACGCCGGTGGCGATGGAGAAAGGCTTGCGCTTCGCGATTCGCGAAGGTGGGCACACCGTAGGCGCCGGAACGATTTCCGAGATTGTGCAGTAGCCCAAATGCCGGCGTGACGCCGGCGCTACAAAACGCGGCTTGCAACTTGCCGCCAGTTCTTTTCTCCCGGATGGCCGGGAGGGGTTAGAGAGATGACAACGTGATTGGAAAAGAAAGAATTCGCATCCGGTTGAAGGCTTACGACTATCGCATCCTGGATCAGTCGACGGGCGAGATCGTGGAAACGGCGCGGCGCACGGGCGCGCAGATTGCCGGCCCGATTCCGCTGCCCACGATGAAGAACAAGTACTGCGTGCTGCGTTCGCCGCACGTGGACAAGAAGTCGCGGGAACAGTTTGAGATCCGCACTCACAAGCGCCTGCTCGATATTCTCGAGCCGACGCAGCAGACGGTCGACGCGCTGATGAAGCTCGACCTGCCCGCGGGCGTGGATGTGGAGATCAAGGCGTTCGGGAAAGAACACAAGTAGCTGTCAGCCTTCAGCCGTTAGGAAGAACCAGATGGCGAAGGTTGACGATGAAGCAGCCCCGAAGGGGCGGCATATGTCAGCCCAGGGCGTAAGCCCTGGGTAGGCAAGTGAAACAGGATCGAGTCCCGTAGGGACGACATAAGGAGCCAAGGACGTAAGTCCGACCGCTCCCTAGCTAACGGCCACCGCTTGGCCGCGCTGGGCGGAGAAGAAAATGGCAACCAGAGTTACAGGCATTCTGGGCAAAAAGGTCGGCATGACGCAACTGTTTGACTCCAAGGGCGACGTGCGCCCGGTGACAGTTTTGCAGGCCGGTCCCTGCGTGATTACGCAGCACAAGTCGGCTACGCGAGACGGTTACGAGGCGGCCCAGATTGGCCTGGTCGAGTTTGTGAAAGAGTCGCGGCTGACCAAGCCGGCGCGCGGACACTTGGCGAAGAACAATCTTCCTCCGGTGAAATTCATGCGCGAAGTGCCGCTTGAAACCGATGGCGCGGCCGATGCCGAGATCACAGTGAAGGTCGGGGACCGCGTGCTGGTCGAAATGTTTGATGGCGAAAAGTTTGTTGACGTCGTAGGCGTGAGCAAGGGGCGCGGCTTTCAGGGCGTGGTCAAGCGCCATCACTTTGGCGGCGGTCCTAAGTCGCACGGATCGATGTTTCAGATCACGGGCTCAATTGGTTCGTCTGCGTTTCCTTCGCGGGTTTTCAAAGGAATGCGCATGTCGGGACACATGGGACATGCCCGGGTGACGCAGCGCAATCTGCGCGTGCTAGGCGTGGATAAAGACGAGAACCTGCTGGTGGTGGAAGGCAGCGTGCCCGGGCCGCAGGGCGGCTACATCGTGATCACGAAAGCGAAGAAGCCTCCCCGAGAGCGTCGCGGGTTCGCCGGTTCGGCCACGGTCGATCCGTTGAAGGCGGCGAAGAGGGCGGCCAAGAAAGCATAGGCAGTGGCTGGGGGCCAGTGGGCAGTAGTCAGACAGAGCAAAGCTATATGGCAACTATCGACATTCACGATTTGAGCGGCAAGAAGGTGGGAACGCTCGACCTTGCCGATGAAATCTTCGGCGCGGTCAACGAAGACCTGCTCTGGGAAGCGGTGAAGCATTACCGCGCCGGGCAGCATCGCGGAACGCACGCCACCAAGGCCCGCTGGCAGGTTTCGGGTTCGGGCAAAAAACTCTGGAAGCAGAAGGGCACGGGGCGCGCCCGCATCGGCTCGATCCGCTCGCCTTTGTGGCGGCATGGCGGCACGGTGCATGGCCCGGTGCCACGCTCCTACGACTACGCGTTCCCGCGCAAGAAGTTGCTGGGCGCGCTGCGCTCGGCGCTGGCGGCGAAGCTTGCCGACGGAAAGCTGATTGTGGTCAACGCCTTTGACGTGAAAGAGCCGAAGACCAAGGAATTTCGCAAAGCGTTGAACGCGCTGAAGGTCGATTCCACGGTTCTTATCGTCGAAGCGGCCCAGCACAAAAATCGCAATCTGGAGCTCAGCGCGCGCAATATTCACGGTCTCGAACTGCTGCGGGGGAATGAGGTTCATCCTTATCACCTGCTGCGCTACGACCGAGTCATTTTTGCCCAGCCGGCGATTGAGAAGCTGCAGGTGTCGCTAAAAACTTCGGTATCCAAGCGGCAACGCAAGAGCGCGGAAGAAAAAGGAACGAAGAAGGCAGCAGCGGCTCCGCGGCGGCGCACGCGTCACGAGAAAGCGGCGGAGGTGGCCTAGGGCCTGATCGATATGAAATCCGCATACCAGATTATTCGCCGTCCGGTGATCACCGAAAAAGGGTTGGCCATCAAGGAAAACCAGAACACGCTGGTCTTCCAGGTCGCGCCCAAGGCGACCAAGACGGAAATCAAGGAAGCCGTGCAGACCATTTTCAAAGTGAAGGTGTATTCGGTGCGCACCGCCACCTATCCCGGGAAAGAACGGCGCCGGGGACGCTTCGCAGGATACCGTCCCGACTGGAAAAAGGCCTATGTGCGGCTCCGCGCCGGCGAAAAGATGCCGGAGTACGCCCAGAATTTGTAGCAAACAGCTATCAGCCGTCAGCCTTCAGTTCTCAGCAAAGGCGACGGTGCAAGCAAGAAAGCTGAGAGCTGACAGCTAAGAGCTTTTTATGCCAATCAAGACCTATCGACCGACGACGCAGACGCTGCGCTACCGTACGACAATCGTCAACGACGACATCACCAGTACGAAGCCGCATAAGCCGCTGCTTGAGCCCAAGCCGCGCACCGGCGGCCGCCGCAACTCGGGCGATACCACGATGCGGTTCATCGGGGGCGGACACAAACGCAAGCTGCGCATCATCGATTTCAAGCGCGACAAGACCGGCATTCCGGCCACAGTGGCGACGATTGAATACGATCCCAACCGCTCGGCGCGCATTGCGCTGCTGGCCTACGCAGACGGCGAGAAGCGCTACATTTTGCAGCCGGAAGGGCTGAAGGTAGGACAGAAAGTTGTGAGCGGGCCGGAAGCCGATATTCTTGTAGGCAACGCGCTGCCGCTGCGCAATATTCCTCCGGGCACTGCGATTCACAATCTCGAACTGCGGCCGGGCAAGGGGGCGCAGATGGTGCGTTCGGCGGGGGGATCGGCGCAGTTGATTGCCAAGGAGTCCGACTACGCCCTGGTGAAGCTGCCCTCGGGCGAGACGCGCAAAGTTTCGCAGGACTGCATGGCCACGATCGGCCAGGTGGGCAATCTCGATCATGAGAATGTGACGATCGGCAAAGCGGGACGCTCCCGATGGCTGGGAAAGCGTCCGCACAATCGCGGTGTTTCAATGAATCCCGTGGATCATCCGCATGGCGGCGGCGAAGGCAAAACCTCGGGCGGACGCCATCCTGTCACGCCGTGGGGGCAGCCGACGCGCGGCTACAAGACGCGCAACAACAAGCGCACGGATAAGTTCATCGTGAACCGTCGAACGAAGTGAGGGTGAGAAAAAAGCAGATTCCTCGCTGCGCTTCGAATGACAAAGTCTATTGAGAATGACAAGGGATTGAGGAGCTGTTAGCTGAGAGCTGACGGCTGAAAGCTGAGAGCTGACTTTATGGCACGTTCAACCAAAAAAGGCGCGTTCGTGGATGGCTTCCTGATGGCACGGGTCGAGGCCATGAATTCGCGCAACGAGAAAAAAGTGCTGCGCACCTGGTCGCGCCGTTCCACCGTGGTTCCGGAGATGGTGGGACACACGATTGCGGTGCACAACGGCAAGAAGTTCATCCCGGTGTACGTGACCGAAAACATGGTCGGACACAAGCTGGGCGAGTTCAGCTTCACGCGCAGCTTCAAAGGGCACTCCATGAGGGCCGCGACGGAAGTGGCGGCCAAGCCGGCCGGCATCCCCGGCGGTCCGGGAGCCATTGCACCATCGACGCCAGCGGCCGCCCCGGCGGCGCCGAAGGCATAAAGGAGACGCTATGGAATTTCGAGCCGAAATGCGTTACCTGCGCGTCTCGCCGCAAAAGGCCCGGCTGGTGCTCGAGTTGATCAAGGGACGGCGCGTCGAAGAGGCGCGCAACACGCTGGCTTTCACCAAGAAGCGGGTGGCGGCGCATGTAGGCAAGCTGCTGCAGTCGGCGCTCGACAACGCCAACTTTTTGAGCAGCGAAAAGGGTTTGGATGTCGAGCTCGACAATCTTTACGTGAAGAGCGCCATTGCCAATGACGGGCCGCGCATGAAGCGCATCCGCCCAGCGCCGCAGGGACGCGCCTTTCGCTATCAGCGGCGCATGGCGCACATTGAGCTGGTGCTGGCCGAGCGCGGCAACGGAGCGGCTCGCGTAGCGGCTGGGGGTGGGCCAGCGAGCGCGGCCCCGGCTAAACGGCGCGCGCCGGTGGCGAAGAAAGCGGCGGGCAAGGCGGGTAAGAAGGCGGACAAGAAGAAGGCGGCGGCAAAATAGGATTTGAGCGGCGGGCCGCCGGCGCTACGTTTTAGGCGGCGGTTTGTTGGGTTACGGTTTGTGTGAGCGGTTTTTGATTAGGAGAAGCAATGGGACAAAAAGTCCATCCTTACGGTTTTCGCCTCGGCTACACCAAGCCTTGGAAGTCGCGCTGGTTTGCTGAGCGGGATTATGACAAGCAACTGCACGAGGACGTCAAACTGAAAGCCGAACTGAAAGACAAGCTCAAGTCGGCGGGCGTGAGCTCCATCGAGATTGAGCGTCCTGGGAACAAGCTGCGCATCATCATCAAGACCGCCCGCCCCGGAATTATCATCGGGCGCAAGGGCGCCGAGATCGACAAGCTGAAGGCCGAGCTACAGGGGCGCACCAAGGGCAAGGACATTTTTGTCGACATCCAGGAAGTGCACAAGCCGGAACTGGACGCGCAGTTGGTGTCGGAATCGATTGCGCTGCAACTGGAAAAGCGCGTGGGATTCCGGCGAGCAATGCGCAAAGCGGTCGATTCGGCGCTGCGCTTTGGCTGCAAGGGCATTAAAGTTCGCGTCAGCGGGCGCCTGAATGGCAACGAAATCGCGCGTTCCGAATGGTATCTGCAGGGGCGTTTGCCGCTGCATACGCTAAGGGCCGACATTGAATACGGCTTCACCGAGGCGCGCACCACGTACGGCGTGATCGGAGTGAAGTGCTGGGTGTACAAAGGCGAAATTTTGCCGACCAAGAAACGGGAGCCGCAGCAAGCTGGGGCATTCTGAGTGCCAGGAAGATTTTCGCTGAGAGCCAAAAGCTAGAGGCCAAAAGCTAAGAGCTGACTTTATGTTGATGCCGAAAAAAGTAAAGTACCGCAAGCAGCAGCGCGGCCGCATGACCGGCAAAGCCTGGCGGGGAAGCACACTGGCTTTCGGCGACTTTGGACTGAAAGTGCTCGAGCCGGGCTGGATCACCGACCGGCAGATTGAGGCCAGCCGCGTCGCCATGACCCGCTTCGTCAAGCGCGGCGGCAAAATCTGGATCCGGCTGTTTCCCGACAAACCGGTGACCAAGAAGCCTGCCGAAACCCGTATGGGCAAGGGCAAGGGCGCGCCCGATCACTGGGTCGCTGTGGTGCGTCCGGGCAAGATTTTGTTTGAGATGGAAGGTGTCACGCCCGCCGACGCGGCTGAGGCGATGCGCCTGGCTTCGCACAAGCTGCCGCTGCGCACGACCATGGTGAAGCGCGAGACGGCGCACCGGGCTTAGGTTCTTAGTGGCAACTGGTAGCAGACAATTGGGAATTGATTTTATGAAATCGGACAAGATTCGCAACTCAACCGACGCCGAGCTCCAGCATCAGGAGCGCGACCTGGCCGACCAGCTCTTCAAGCTGAAGTTTCAGCTGAACATGGGGCAGACAGAGAGCCTGAAGAAGATTCGCGGCCTGCGCAAAGACATTGCGCGCGTCAAAACGATTCTGGGCGAGCGCGGGCGCGCCGCCGCAGCGGAGAAACGATAATGGCGGAAAGCGCAGCGCAGCACTTGCCGGCAGAACACACTGGCGGGCAAACTGGCACACCAGGCCGGCGCAAGGAAGTGG
>JBAVAV010000312.1:0-6066 GCA_049585895.1 Candidatus Sulfotelmatobacter sp.
GGCGTGAGTATGTCGTGTTGCGCTCTGCGGGGATGCGGCCAGCCTCGAGAATCAGCGCCTGGAAGTCCTCCGGACTGGTGTATTGGCCGGCCGTGGCGCCGGCTTCCCGGGAAATATTTTCTTCCATCAGCGTGCCGCCGTAGTCGTTGGCGCCGGCGTGCAGGCAGAGTTGCGAGAGCCGGCGATTCAGCTTCACCCACGAGACCTGAATATTGTTGATCGAGCCGGCAAGCAGCACTCGCGCGAGAGCGTGAACTTTCAGATGCTCGGCCAGCGTAGGACCGGAGCGGGCCAGTCCCTGCTGAAACAGCAACGTATTCTGATGCACGAATCCAAGCGGGACGAACTCGGTGAAGCCTCCGGTCTCATCCTGGATTTCGCGCAGCAGCCGCATCTGCCCCACCCAGTGCGCGGGCGTTTCCATGTGTCCGTACATCATCGTCGAAGTGGTGCGAATACCGCAGCGGTGCGCGGTGCGGATGACGTCGATCCATTGCGCGGTGGTGAGCTTGTTGCGCGAGAGCACGGCGCGGACTTCGTCATCGAGAATTTCGGCGGCGGTGCCGGGGAGAGTGCCCAGTCCGTTGTCGCGAAGCATCGAGAGGTAGTCGGCCAGCGGCATGCCGGTGAGCTCCACGCCATAAACGATTTCCATGGGCGAAAAAGCGTGGATGTGCATGCGGGGGACGGCATTCTTCACCGCACGAAGTATGTCGCGATAGTAGAACGGCGGCAGGCCGTGCGGCAGTCCGCCCTGAATGCAGACTTCGGTGGCGCCGACTTGCCACGCCTCGACGGCTTTTTGCGCAAGTTGCTCGAAACTAAGAAAGTAAGAATCGGATTCGCGAGGCCCCCGGCTGAAGGCGCAGAATTTGCATCCCACGAAGCAGATGTTAGTGAAGTTGATGTTGCGATTCACCACGTAGGTCACGATGTTTCCAGCGAGTTCGGCGCGCAGCAGGTTGGCGGCGGCGAGCAAACCGAGAAGTTCGTCGCCCTCGGCGCCAGCGAGCGCCAACGAATCTTCCAAAGAAAGCGTGGCGCCGTTTTGCGTTTCGAGAACCCGTTCGAGGGCGGAACGTACCTTAAGTTCCACACGCGGAGCGACCTCGGACCAGTCGAGAGAGGGAAAGTTTTCCAGTTCCGAGAATGAGAGTTCGCGGGGCACGGGATCCTCCGTAGAGACGTAGCTTGCTAGTGGCAAGACGTTGCAAGCAACGTCTCTACAGTGTAGCGGAAGTCGAATGGAATGAGTTTAACGGAACAAGTCAGACGATGTGGGGCGAAGCAAATCGCGGGTGCGGGCGCGGCCGGGTTCGTAGCGAAAGCCGCGGATGATACAAGCTGGAGTGCGGTTCAGTTTGCCGCAGACCAGTCCGGCGGCGGCGGCGAGTTCGTCGGCTACAGCCTCCAGGCTGGCGTGCAGTTGGTAGCCGTGCGGGTCGCGGCGGCCGCGGTCGTCGTGCAGTGCTTTCATACCGGCGATTCCGATGCAGAAATCCACCAAGCCTTCGCGCCAGGGGCGACCAAAGCTGTCAGTGATGAGAACCGGGATCGCGATGCCCGTGCGTTTCTTGAGCTCGCGATGAAGCTGACGGGCGGAGCGGTCGGGATCTTGCGGGAGCAGGACCGCGTGGCGGCCGCCGTCCACGTTGGAAACGTCCACGCCGCTGTTGGCGCAGAGGAAGCCGTGGTGAGTTTCGGTGATGAGCACGCCATTCTTGCGGCGAATGATTAATCGGCTCTCTCGCAGGGAGAGTTCGATGACGCGGGCATCAAGGCCGTGTTTTTTCGCCCAGGCGCGGGATCTGGCAGACGGTTTGATCGTGGAGAGATCGACCAGCCTGCCTTCCGCCTTGGAGACGATTTTGTGTTTCATGACGAGGACGTCGCCGGGTTGGAAGGTGAGTCTGTGCTTGCGTAGAGATTTGAGGAGCTTGTCAGCCAGCCGGTCGCCGGGTTCAATTTCATCGGGGACGGGGATTGCCAGAATAAGCAGGCTGGCAGCCGAAGGGAGCCGGGTTTGTTTCTTTCGGCCCTCCGGGGCTGTCTTTCGTCCCGACGCAGACCCACGGCTTGCGCCGTGGGCTGTGTTCTTGCGCCGCTTCGCGGCTGATACTCTCTTGGCCTTGGCCACCGACTCATAGTACCTGTCCGATTAAGCTGACCTCAAACCTTTCCGCCTCGAGGACGGACCCTTCGACTGTCGCTCAGGGCCGGCTCACTCGGTGCCAGTTCCCCACAGGGTCCGAAAAGATCCACCCGCGGACCAGGCGCTGAGAGCGGCTTTCGCCGGGGAGTGTGACGAGTTGTTGCAGGTCCGAGGGATTGTCGACATCGAAGGCAATGCCCGGCAGATGCAACACCACGCAAGGTTTGCCTGTGGCTTGGGCGGCTGCGTGGTGGGGTTTGAAGCTGTCGTTGCCGAAGCGCAGCGGGAAAAGATTTGCCGGGCGGCGAAACGCCGCGTTGGTGCCGCGTCCGTCAGCGGCGGGGACCAAGACCGAACCCTCAGGCGGAGCGTTTTCCAGAATCGTCTCGAGCTCGCCGGCTTCGATCAGCGGAATATCGGCGGGAATCACGAGCGTACTTTCTTCGCCGCGCGCTGAACAGATCTCAGTTGCAATTTCGATGGCTCCGGTTTCACCGGGATTGGCGGGGTCTGGAATGACTTCAAACTTGTACTGCTGAGCCAGTTCGACCGCGAAGCGATCGCTCGTGACGACGGCAACAGCCGGGCGCTTTGCCCATCCAGCGAGCGTGGCGAACATATCCTGCAACATGGCCTGAGCAAGTTCGGTGCGAGCCGGTTGATCGAGGACCGTGGCGAGCCGCTGCTTGGCGAGGGCGAGGTTCTTGACGGGAACAAGGATCACGGCAGTTGTTAATTTACATTAGCGAATTAGTGCGAAACATGGCAGATGGAATCACGGTAGAGAACGAAAAGGCGCGGCGGCGCGAGCCATTGCCTTAGCCGGGGCCACCCCGTCCGTGGCGCAAGACAGCGCAATCCGGGCCAGAGCAATCCTGTCTTCCAGGCTGCGCATGACGGTTTGCGTACACTCTACGCGCAGGCCCTGTTCGCGCAAGGCTTCGGCAGCTCCGGCATCCCGCGTGTCGGCAATGAGGACATCAAGGAAATCTTCGTAGCACCGGGCGACACCGGCAATAGAACAAGGAAGTCCCTGAGCAGCCATTAGAATGCCGGCCGGACCGGCGACGGCCGCGTTTGCGATAATCGGGCTGACAGCGATGATCTTGCCCTGAGCACGAGACAAGGCCCCGCGAAGGCCCGGTACGGAAAGAATTGGTCCGATGCTGGTAATGGGGTTGCTGGGCGCGATCAGCACGGCATCGGCGGAAACAATCGCATCGATCACGCCGGGCGCAGGCTCAGCATCGGAGGCCCCGGCAAAGCGTAACGAATTTACAGGATCTTGATACCAACGCTGCACGAAGTATTCTTCAAAACTCAGTTCGCCCACGGGAGTACTCACTCGCGTCTCCACCCGCGAGTTGCTCATGGGAAGGATGCGAGCTTTGACGCCCAGCTTGTCGCAAATGATGTTTGTGGCTTCTGAAAGAGTCTTGCCTTCCGCCAGCAGGCGGGAGCGCAGAAGATGCACGGCGAGATCACGGTCGCCGGTATGAAACCACGTGGGCTCGCCCAGTTGTCCCATGGCCTGCAAACAGAGGAATGTATCTCCCTTCACGCCCCAGCCGCGCTCGCGGCTGAGCATCCCCGAGAGTACATAAGTGATGGAGTCGATGTCGGGTGAAACGTAAAGGCCCCACCAGAGCAGGTCGTCGCCGGTGTTGACGACCAGCGTGAGTTCCTCTGGCGGCATGATCTGCTGCAGGCCGTCAACCAGTTTGGCGCCGCCGGTTCCACCGGTCAGTACGCAGATCATGCGGTCCTCAGGGCCAGGCCTTGGGGATCAATCGCGGCCTGCAGTTTTTGCGCAAGTAGCGCGGACTTCGATACGGCCGCCGACAGAAACTCGGGATAGACTGGCAAACGCTGGCGCAGCTGGAATCCTTTGGCTTCGGTGCGCAGACGAAGTTGCTCGAGGTGCGGCCACGGTTTCTCGGGATTGATGTAGTCGGGCGTCAGCGGAGAAATTCCTCCCCAATCGTTAATGCCGGCGTCCAGCAACTCCTCATAGTACGGCGCGTTGAGATTGGGAGGCGCCTGAATATTGACGCCGGGCAGCAACAAGCGCGCGACAGCTACAGTCCGAGGCATGTCTCCGCGGCTGGGTTCGGGCCAGTGGGCCATGGGAATCGCCGGCTTGACACGGAAGTTCTGCACGATCACTTCCTGAATGTGGCCGTAACGGTTGTGCAGGTCGCGAATGGCGAGCAAGGTATCGACGCGATCTTCGGGAGTTTCGCCGATGCCGATCAGCAGGCCGGTGGTAAAAGGAACTTTCTGCTTGCCCGCCTCTTCGATGGTCCGCAAACGCTTGGCCGGAACCTTGTCGGGAGCGTTGTCGTGGGCCGCGCCGGGATGGAGAAGGGCATGGTTAGTAGTTTCGAGCATCAGACCCATGCTGGGCGAAACCGCGGCGAGGCGCGCGATCCATTCGGCGCTCAGCAGGCCGGGGTTGGGATGCGGCAGCAGGGTGGTCTCGCGCAGAACCAGTTCGCACATGGCCTCGAGATAATGCAGCGTCGATTTGTATCCGAGGTCGCGGAGAGTTTCGCGCATTTCGGGGAAAAGAAGTTCCGGCTTGTCGCCCAGGCTGAACAAGGCTTCCGTGCAGCCGAGTTTTTCCCCCTCGCGGGCCATGGCAAGAACTTCCTCAGGCGTCATGGTGTGCGCACCGGGTTCGCCGGGATCGCGGCGGAAGGTGCAGTAGCCGCAGTAATCGCGGCAAAGATTGGTGAGCGGTAGGAAGACCTTGCGCGAGTAGGTCACAATGCCTGGCTTGAAGCGCTCTTTCGCGGCGCGGGCGGCGGCGAGAAGTTCGAGGAGATCTTCGTCCGGGCAACGGATCAGACGAAGCGCCGTATCGCGTGAGATGGGCGAGACGAAGTCCAATTCTTCCAGCGTCGAAGCGTGCAAATCGCCACGTTCGGCGTCAGGCACCGTGTTGATGGCAAGACCGGGCACGGCTGCTAATTTCCGCAATCTGCAGAATTGAATGATACATGAGGTTTGCCCGCCCTGAATGCGGCCCCGCGGGATTGGCGTGTTAATGTAGGCAGTCGCGGCAGTGTCTCCGCCGATCTGGCGGTGACAGCCAGCGAAGGGAAAGCCGCAGGAAATCATGGCCTCGAACGCCACCGAATTCCGCAAAGCCATGGGGTGCTTCGCCACGGGAGTGACCATTATCACGGTCGATCTCGAAGGCGAGGTGCACGGTATGACGGCGAACGCGTTTGCCTCAGTCTCGCTCGATCCACTGCTGGTGCTGGTATGTGTTGACCACAAAACACGCACTCACGCGCACCTGCACGCCAAGAAACGCTTCGGCATCAATGTTCTTAGTCAGGACCAGCGGACGATTTCCGAGTACTATGCCAATCCCGCGCGAACACGCGAGCACGCGGAGGAAGCCGGCGCGCGGTTTGCCCGCACCGGCCAGGGTACCCCAATATTGCGGGGGGCACTCGCCTACCTGGAGTGCCGCCTGCATTCAGCCCAGGATGCCGGCGATCACACGATCTTCATTGCCGAGGTGGAGGACGTGGTAGTGCGCGAGGGTGAACCCTTGCTGTTTTTCCAGGGAAGGTATCGCCGGGTGGGGGAAAAAGTGGGCGATTAGCCCGCCAGGGGCGGACGGCGAAAAATTGAGAGGGGCCCGGCAACTTACGAGGGAGGACTACCGGGCCCAAGGGACTCGCAGACGTTTCTCGTATATTTGTCCGGGCGAGAGGTGGAAAGAAAGGTTAGATGTCACTCTACGGTTGTGACGGATGTCACAGACGTCCACAGGCCTGTTGTGATACGCGAGATCGCCACTTTTTGGCCAGTGAAGCATCCAATGTATAGGAATGACGGTGGCATATCAGAGACTGGAGTCATACATCCATGACAGAGAAGATGGTAAAGAGCGAGGC
>JBAVAV010000313.1:0-10734 GCA_049585895.1 Candidatus Sulfotelmatobacter sp.
CACCGTTGCGCATGGCGCGGATAGAGTTTTCGCAGAAATTCCAGAAAACCTGTTTGAGCTTGTCGCCATCGGCCAGCGTCCAGGCATGGCGCACGTTGAACCGGCGTTCGACGGCGATGCCCGTGTCCTCCGCAGTCATGCGGTGCTGCACGAGAGTGAGCGTATCCTCCAGCAAGCGCACCAAATCAGCCCTCTCGAAGTGATATTGCTTGACGCGAGAGTAGGCAAGAAAGTCAGTAATGATCCCGTTCAGGCGCTGCGATTCGCGAGTGACGATGTCAAGCAAGCGCCGGTGTTCTTCGCTCATCCCCTCGGCGCCAGAAAGCATGCTGACCGAGCCGGCAATCGACGTCAGGGGGTTGCGAATCTCGTGGGCGATGGCAGCCGCCAGGCGTCCCACCGCTGCAAGGCGGTCCTGAACGCGGACTTCGCGTTCCAGCCGGCGGATTTCGGTGAGGTCGTCCAGCGCATAGACGTAGCCGAAAACGCCGCGTTCCGCTACGCTCAAAGCGGCCACCCGGACCCGGAAAGTCTTGCGAAATGTTCCCTGCACATCGAATCGGACCTCCCCATGGTCTTGACCGGACTCCGCGGTCGGCAGCGCATCAAGGAAGAGCCCGCCCACCGGAGTTTGGAGCAATTGATCCGGAGGGCGCTCCAACAGTTTCTGCGCCGCATTGTTGATCAGGGTGATGCGGCCATCGAGCCCGGTTGTGATGAGTCCGCTGCTGATGGATTGGATGATGTTCTCGTGCAGGGCTTGCAGGTTTTCCAAGGCGCCGCTGGCGTCTTTCAGCTGAACGCGAGCCTGCCGCAGTTTGGCAGCCAGCAATCCGCCCAGGTAGGCCACGGCGAGGAAGGCGAACAGGTTGACCAGAATCACCGCCTGCAGCACCTTCAGTCCGGGGTGCGTGGTGCAGTAGGACTGGACAACTCCGTAATAGTTGAGCTCGAGAACGGTACCGTAAAGAATGAAAGCCAGCGCGGCGATCAACGGCGCCCAGGCGCGGGGCAACAAGATGCTGGCCACAATAATGATCAGAGGGTAAAGGAAGTTCAGTGAACTGTCCCAACCGCCGGTCTCGTGCACCACCAGGCTCACCAGGAGCAGATCGGTCAAGACCTGCAGAGCGGCCTGCAGCCTGTGCTCCTGCCAAAATTTGAGCAAGACAACGTAGAAAAACGAGACGGTATACCACAGCAGAATGGTGCCCAGGAAAAGACGCAGGGGAACACGGGTGGGAGTCAACTGCGCTACAGCCAGCTGAATTCCGAGCAGGAAGGTCAGGATGAGGATGCGAACCTTGACCAGCCAGGCCAGCCAATTCCGCTCGTCAAAGGTTGATTGCATGGTGATCCCGATCATTCCAAAGAGTTTTCCGCGAAGCTTGCTTCACTGGACGAACTCTCCCTGCCGGTAAATGGCAGGCTTGGGCTGAGGCTGGGAGGCCGGTTGAGGTGTGGCGGCCTCCCGCCCAATCGTTCTGTTAACCCGCCAGTTTCGCGATCATGGCAAACAACGGCATATAGAGAGCGATCACAATGCCGCCGATCATGAAGCCGAGCAAGCCGATGATGACGGGCTCGAGCATGGCGAGCATGTCTTTGGTAGCAGCGTCGACTTCCTCTTCGTAGAAGTCGGCAATCTTCTGCAACATGTTGTCCATGGCGCCGGTCGCTTCACCTACGCCAATCATCTGGGTCACCATGTTGGGGAAGACGCCGCATTCCTTGAGCGGGTCGACGATGGTGCGGCCTTCTTCGATGGCCTTGCGTACCTTCAACAATGCTTCTTCCAGCACCGCGTTACCCGAGGTCTTGGCGGTAATGGCCAATCCTTCCAGAATGGGCACGCCTGAGGTGATCAACGTACCCAGAGTGCGGGTGAAACGCCCCACTGCGATTTTGCGTAGCAGGGGACCGACAACGGGAAGCTTGAGAAGCATTTTGTCGAAGTAATAGCGCCCGCGCGGATGCTTCCGGATCTGTTTGATTCCGACCACTAATCCGATTCCGACTACGAGCACCAGCCACCAGAAAGTTTGTACGAACGAGCTCAGTCCCATCACGATGCGGGTGGGAAGAGGCAGAGCTACATTCAGGCCGGCGAAGAGGTTGGCAAAGATAGGCACGACCCACTTGAGCAAGGCGCCAACGATCAGCACCGCAATGGATACGACGGCGATGGGGTAAATCAGCGCCGACTTGACCGCCGCCTTCAAGCGGACCGCTTTTTCGACGTAGGTCGCCAGCCGCTGCAGAATGACGTCGAGGATACCGCCGGTTTCGCCGGCCTCAATCATGTTGGTCGTGAGGTCGTCGAACACATTCGGATACTGGCGCATGGCATTGGCCAGCGTCGCTCCGCCTTCCACCGTGGTGCGGACGCCGGTGAGCGTTTTCTGAAACGCCTGATTTTCCTGGTTGGCGGCAAGAATTTCCAGGCATTGCACCAGGGGCAGGCCGGCATCGATCATTACCGAAAACTGGCGGAAGAAGATCGCGATATCCTTGACCTTGACCTTGCTCGACCCGAATGTGGGCAGCGCAAACTCCTTGCCTTTTTCCCGGATCGCACCCGGTGTTACGCGCTCGCGCCGCAACTGCTGCGCCAGCACCTGCTTGTTTGGTGCCATCCGCTCTCCCGAGATCTTCTCCCCGGAAGCATCTTTCCCGGAAAATGTGAAAACTGGCATGGTTTTAGCCTCTCCTCGACATCTTGATTGATCAACTGCCGTGCGGCTTAGGTCTGTTCTGCATGGTCCTCGCGCTGCCGCCAGGCGCGTGGTCCGTCATTGCGTTAGCGCTTGGAAGGCGCGGCCCCCTTGGCTAACGTGCTCCCCGCCGCGGTGTTCCGGTTCAGCAGGCCGGCGCCCCGGTTGATCATTTCCTGCAGTTCGTCCGGGCTGCTGGAACGCTGCAACGCAACTTCCAGAGAAATCTGTTTCTGGAGGTAGGCGCTGGCCAACGCCTGATTGAAGGTCTGCATGCCGAACTTTTCCTGTCCGGACTGCATGGCGGAATAGATCTGGTGAATCTTGTCTTCGCGAATCAGATTGCGAATGGCGGGATTCGGCACCATGATTTCCATCACCATGGCCCGGCCTTTGCCGTCGATCTTGGGCAGCAGGGTTTGGCACAGGATGCCTTCCAGGACCAGCGAGAGCTGCGCGCGAATCTGCGGCTGCTGGTGGGCAGGAAACACATCGATAATTCGGTTGATGGTGGAAATCGTCGAATTGGTGTGCAGTGTGCCGAAGGTCAGGTGGCCGGTTTCGGCGATGCGCAATGCCGATTCGATGGTTTCCAGATCGCGCATTTCGCCGATCAGCACGACATCCGGATCTTCACGCAGGGCGGCACGCAGCGCATCGGTGAAGCTTTTCGTATCGGCGTGCAGTTCGCGCTGGTTGACCACACAATTCTTGTTCATGTGGACGAATTCAATAGGGTCCTCAATGGTGAGAATGTGATCGTGGCGCTCGCTGTTGATCTTGTCGATCATGGCCGCCAGGGTGGTCGATTTGCCCGACCCTGTCGGTCCGGTGACCAGCACCAGCCCGCGCGGCTTTTCACAAAGCTTGCTGACTACAGGCGGCAAGCCAAGCTGGTTGAATGACTTGATCTCAAAGGGAATCAGACGAAAGACGGAGGCCGTCGCGCCGCGCTGGTTAAAGACGTTGGCGCGGAAACGGGCCAGTCCTTTCAAACCGAAGGAAAAGTCCAACTCGAGGCTCTCCTCGAAGCGATGCTTCTGGGAATCGGTCATCACGCTGTAGGCCAGCTGCTTGGTCTCAGCGGGCGTCAGTTGCGGCAGATCCAGAGGCGTCAGGTGGCCGTGCACCCGGATCTGAGGCGGCGAATTAGTGGTGATGTGCAGGTCGCTGCCACTCATCTCCAGCATTCTCTTCAGCAAATCACTCAACGACAGGCCCATAGCAGTGCTTCCTTCCTCACTTCTTCCGAATTAGTGAATGGTTTCGCGAGCCACTTCTTCCAGCGTGGTGATGCCGGCTGCAACTTTGATCAGTCCGCTGCGGCGGAGCGTGATCATGCCGCGCTCGATGGCTTTCTTCTTCAACTCGACCGCCGACGCTCCCACCAGCACCAGCTCCCTGATTTCGTCGTCCACTTCCATGACTTCATACAAGCCGCAGCGGCCCTTGTAGCCGGTGTTGTTGCAGATCGCGCAGCCTTTACCTTTCTGGATCTTGATCGTCTTGGCTTCTTCGGGCGTGAATCCCTCTTCGATCAGGGTTTGCACCGGAACTTCTACGGTCTCGCTGCAATCTTTGCAGATACGGCGAATCAGGCGCTGAGCGCAGATCAGGTGGACCGAGGTCGCAACCAGAAACGGCTCAATGCCCATGTTCATTAATCGCGTAATAGTTTCGGGAGCGCCGTTGGTGTGCAGCGTGGAAAGGACCAGGTGGCCGGTAAGGGCCGCCTTGATGGCGATTTCAGCGGTTTCGAAGTCGCGAATTTCACCGACCAGGATGATGTTGGGATCTTGCCGCAGGAAGGCGCGCAGAGCGGCCGCAAAGTTCAAGCCGATCTGCTCCTTCATCTGCACCTGGTTGACCCCAGCCAATTGGAATTCGACCGGGTCTTCCGCGGTCATAATGTTAGTGTCAGGCTGATTCAGCCGGGAAATAGAAGAATACAAAGTGTTGGTTTTGCCGGAGCCGGTTGGCCCTGTGACCAGCACCATGCCGTACGGCTTTAAAATGGCTTTCTCGAACTTGACCAGGGACTCCGGCTCAAAACCGAGTTTGGTCATGTCGAGGCGCAGGTTTTCTTTGTCCAGCAACCGAAGTACGATTTTTTCTCCCCACAGCGTGGGCAGTGTGCTGACGCGGAAATCCAGTTGCTTCTTGCGTCCGCCGATATTCATTTTCAGCATGATGCGGCCGTCTTGCGGCAGCCGCTTCTCGCTGATGTCAAGCTTCGCCATAATTTTCAGGCGCGAGGTGATGGCGTCTTTCAGCTTCATCGGGGGCGACATGATCGACTGCAGCACGCCGTCAATGCGGAAGCGTACTCGGAATTCTTTTTCGTAAGGCTCCATGTGAATGTCGCTGGCGCCGCGCTTGACCGCATCTGTAAGCACGAGGTTAACCAGCTTGACGACCGGGGCTTCGTCCGCCGCTTTCTCCAGCTGAGAGAGCTCCATCTGCTGCTCTTCCGCCTGCAGCTCGACGTCGCTCTCGTTCATTTCCGTCATCGACTGCATGACGGTTTCCAGATCTTCTTCTTTCGTCGTCCCGTATGCCTTGTCGATGCCTGCCTGGATGGAACTCTCCGAAGCCACCACCGGCTCAATATTGAAGCCGGTCATGAACTTGATATCGTCCATGGCGAACACATTGGTCGGATCGACCATGGCGATGGTGAGTGAGGCGCCCACGCGGCTCAGCGGGAGGATCTGGTAGCGCTTAGCGGTCTCAAACGGAATGAGCTTGACCACCGCCGGATCAATTTCAAAGTAGGACAGATTGATGGCTGGAACGCCATACTGCCGGGAGAGAAAATTCGTGACGTCCTCGTCCGTTAGGAAACCAAGCTTCACCAGGGCGGAGCCCAGGCGACAGTTCGATTCCTTCTGAACCTTGGTCGCTTGTTCCAACTGCTCTGGGGTAATAATCTTCTCTTTGACGAGAAGGTCACCCAGCCGCTGCGACATACGTCGTATCTCCTATCCGCGTAGAGGAACGACACCTGACAAATTTCTACAGGCGTTGGCGCAAAGAGCTGCCTTATGGTGGGAGAGAAACGCAGCGCATTCGCGTTGACACAAATTGTCAACGCAACCGCGTTACCTTACCAGTAACTTTAGTACTTGGACTCGGACAGACAGACTTGCGAAAGGCATCTTTACTCGCTGAACCCCGCGCCAAATCATTAATTTCTCGTCTGAGCGGAGCGCCCGTCGCCTGCAGTACATGAACTTCAGTAAGACCGGCGGCGTGCGGTTGGAGAGCAGACGTGCCGTCAACTAAACTCGATGTAAGGAATATTCAACTTGCCGTCCAACGATCGGGAAAGCGATATTCGCGTGTATTACCGCGCTCTTCTGCGCGCCTGGGGACCGCAGCATTGGTGGCCGGCAAATACCCGCTTCGAAGTTATTGTGGGGGCTTATCTCACACAGAATACTTCCTGGACCAATGTGGAGCATGCTCTCAACAATCTGCGGGCACATCGGCTGCTGAGCGTGGAAGGAGTGCGGCGGCTCCGGTTACCGGAACTGGAGCGCCTGATCCGTCCCTCGGGCTATTTTCGGCAAAAAGCAAAACGCCTGAAGGGTTTCATCGCATTTCTGGACAAAGAATACGACGGTTCGTTGACCAAACTCTTCGCCCAACCCACCGACCGCTTGCGCGAACAGCTCCTCACTTTGAATGGAGTGGGCCCGGAAACGGCTGACTCGATCCTTCTCTACGCTGGGAATCATCCCGTTTTCGTCGTGGATGCCTACACGCGAAGAATATTGGATCGCCATCTGCTTCTGCCGGAAGAAGCAGGCTATGAAGAGATACGGAAATTGTTCGAGAGCGCGCTGCCGCCGCTTGTTGAACACCCAGATCCCTTGCGGCCGCCAGCGTCTGATTCCGGCGCCCGCGATGGCGCTCATCCTCCCTCCCCAATGAGCGCCGCCCCACGGAGCGCTTTGGCCCAGGTGTACAACGAAATGCATGGCCTGATTGTCGCCGTCGGCAAGGACTACTGCAGAAAATCACAGCCGCGATGTGACCAATGTCCTTTACAAATATTCCTGCCTCTGTCTAAGTAGAGCACTGCGAACCAGGTACGAAAACCCATGCACCGGCATTGCTGGCAGGCTGCGATCTTAGTTGTGCTTACTCCGATCGGTTACGCTCCATCGGCGCGACAGACCGCCGAAAGAGCAGGCGTCCTTGTGGGCGCCGCTGTCCGAGCCGAGCACCTCGCAGAGCCGGCTTACGCTTCGACTCTGTTTCGCGAATACAACATGGTTCAGCCGGAAGACGCAATGAAGTGGTGGGTGGTGCGGCCGGACGCAGCCACTTTCGATTTTCGCCAGGGCGATGAAATCGTCCGCTTCGCGCAGGCCCACGATATGAAGGTGAGCGGCCACTGTCTAGTTTGGGGCCGGGCCAACCCCGATTGGCTGACACGCGATTCATTTACACCAGCCCAGTTGTCCCAGCTACTTCAAGAGCACATCGGCAAGGTGATGAAACATTACGCGGGCCAGGTTTTCGCTTGGGACGTAGTCAACGAAGCCCTTGATGAAAACGGGAATGTACGGGATTCACTCTGGTACAACCAGCCCGGCATCGGATTGGCCGGGAAAGAAACTGCCTATATCGAACAAGCTTTTCGCTGGGCTCATGAGGCCGACGCGCACGCCTTGCTTTTCTACAACGATGCTGAGGGCGAAGAGCTGGGCCGCAAGTCAGACGCGATCTATGCCATGATCAAGGATTTCAAGCGACGCAGTGTCCCAATCGACGGCGTGGGATTACAGATGCACGTCCCCGACCTCACGGTGAATTTCGCCGCGCTCGCCGCAAACATAACCCGGCTCACCGCGCTCGGAATACAAGTCCACATCACGGAACTCGATGTTTCCCTGCCGGTCGACTCTCATGGTGATCCCGTTCATCCCGAGGACCTTATTCGCCAGGCGGATATCTACCGTGGCATCGTGCGGGCCTGCTTGAAAAACCCGGGCTGCACCGCGATTCAGACCTGGGGTTTCACCGACAAATACTCCTGGATTGGCTCTCATTCGCGCGGCGCCAGGGGACAGGCGCTGCCCTTCGATCGGGACTACCGGCCGAAACCCGCACATCAAGCGCTGTTGCAAGAGCTAGCCGCCGGGCGTTCGTCCTCGCATTGACCGCCTTCGACCGGGGCCACACGGAGGTCGATGGCGTGCTTCTGCATCTATAATGACTTCCGTCGGCGCGGTGGAATGTCAGACCGCGAATCGAACACCTTCCCGACTCGAACCGCGACTTACGTGCCACAGCCCGGCTCAACTCGACCTCCAAAGACTTCCAGCCGGAAGCAGGTCATCATCCTGCTGGCCATAGCGGTGTTCCTTTTATTTGCTGTCCTAGCCTCTCAGACTGCTTTCAACAACACTATCTTACGGCCGGAAACCAACCAGCAGGTTGTCGTCTTCTATGCGCTTTCCGTCCTCATCTCTCTATTGTTTGTAGCGCTGACGTTTGTGCTGGTTCGGAACCTGCTGAAATTGCTTGCGGAACGCCGCATGGGGGTCCTGGGCTCGAAGTTCCGCACCCGAATGGTAGTCGGCGCGCTGCTGCTTTCCTTTGTGCCAGTCATCGTGATGTATTGGTTCTCCTACGGGCTGATGAACCGCTCCATCGACAAATGGTTCTCCACGCCGGTGGAAGAAGTGCGTGCCGACACTGAGACGATGGCGTCGCTCCTCGCCGGGTACGCGGCACAGAACGCTCGCGCGGAAGCGCTGGCGATTGCGGCCTCTCCCGAGACCCAGCGCGGCTTTTCCGGAACTGAATCTTCTTCGCTACTGAACGAATTCCATAACCACGAGATCACACTGCAGGGCGGATTCCTCGTGGCAGTAAAAAACGGCATCGCGCAAGCCAGTCTCAATATGCCCGCGCCGTGGCTCCTTTTGCAGCCCGCGCTGCCTTTATCCGAGGCTGTCGCGGGACGGCCGGCGCAGTTCACCTGGGGGCAAACGGAATACACCATCGGCAGCGCCCCAGTGGGCACTGACGGCTTGATCCTGGTTGCTATCCCTCTCCCAAAGGAATTTTCCCGGACGGTAAAACAGGTCGCGGCGAGCCAGCAGCGCTATTTTCAATTGAGCCATGATCGGCGAAGAGTGCGTCAGACTTACATGAGCCTGCTGTTGCTGCTCACCATGATGGTGTTGTTTGTGACCACGTGGCTGGCGCTGTTTCTGGCCAAGCTGGTTACGCGCCCGCTCTCCGCTCTGGCGGAGGCTACGCAGGAAATCTCCCGCGGCCGGCTGGACTATCGCGTCGACATCAGTTCCGCCGACGAGATTGGTGACCTGGTGCGGTCGTTCAATCGCATGGCGGGCGAACTTGAGTCCAGCCGCCTTCAGATTGAGTCATCGCGCCGCCAGATGGAAACGATTCTGGAGAGTATCCCGACCGGGGTGCTTTCGCTCGATGCTTCGCGGCGGGTTACACATGCCAATCAGGCGCTGCTGCGCCTGTTCAATCCCGACGGCTGGGCGGGCGAACAGCAGATTCTTCGCGGCGCGCAACTCGCAGAGATATTCCCGCCCGAGGTGCTTGAGGATCTTGAACCATTGTTGCGCCGCGCCGATCGCATGGGCGTGACCACCAGTCAGATGGAGACTGCATTGGTGCGCGGCTCGCTCAATGTCGCGGTCACCGTGGCAACGCTGCGCCATCACGGCGAACCATCTGGTTATGTAATTGTCTTCGAAGATCTTTCGGACTTGCTGAAGGCGCAAAAGCAGGCGGCTTGGCGGGAAGTGGCGCGCCGCGTAGCGCACGAAATCAAGAATCCGCTCACCCCCATCGCGCTCTCGGCGGAGCGCATTCAGAGGCACCTGGAGCGCGCATCGCCGCCCGATGAGGCTTCTCTGGAAATCGTCCGCTCGTGTGCGGAAACCATTGCCGGCGCGGTGGAAACCGTGCGCCGGCTGGTGGATGAATTCTCCACTCTCGCGCGTTTTCCCGCCTCCAGCCCGCAACCTGCAGATCTCAACGAAATCGTCGAGAGCGTCCTCGCCATGTTCCGCGGGAAGCTGGATGGAATCAGCCTGCACAAGTCTTTGGCTGCGGACCTACCGAGGGTCATGGCGGATGCGGAGGCCATCAAGCGGGCGCTGGCAAATCTGGTCGACAATGCCGCCGAGGCGCTGCAGGATTCCCACGTGCGTGCAATTGCGGTCTCCACCGCGCTGGTGGGCAGCCACGATGCGGTGGAAATCACCGTAGCCGACACCGGCCATGGAGTAACCCGCGAACTGAAAGAGAAACTCTTCCTGCCTTATTTTTCGACCAAGAAGCGCGGCACCGGTCTGGGTCTGGCCATAGTGAGCCGGGTCATCGAAGAGCATCACGGCTCGATTCGCGTAGAGGAAAACCAACCAGTAGGAACGCGGTTCATCATTGAGTTGCCGGTCGTGGCCGAAGCCGCCGTTTCCACCAACACCACGGTTCAGCATGCCTAATATCCTGATCGTTGACGACGAGACCGGCATCCGCGAATCGCTGGCGGGCGTGCTGGCCGACGAGGGCTATGCTGCCTCTTCCGTCGAAAGCGGCGAAGAGTGCCTCAAGTTGCTGCGGCGCCAGCACAGCTATGAACTGGTACTGCTCGACATTTGGCTGCCCGGCATCGACGGCCTGGAAACGCTGGAAAGAATCCGCGATCTCGATAACCCGCCCGAAGTAATCATGATTTCCGGCCACGGCACCATCGAAACCGCGGTCCGCGCCACTAAACTTGGGGCTTACGATTTTCTCGAAAAGCCGCTCTCCATCGATAAGACGATGATTCTCGTGAAGAATGCGATCGAGTCGAAGAAGCTCCGGCGCGAGAACGTCGACCTCAAGAAGCAGCTTCACGCCAAGACCCTCATCGTTGGCGACAGTATTCCCATGAAAGCGCTGCGCCAGCAGATTGGATTGATGGCGCCCACCAATGGCCGCGTCCTGATTTATGGCGAGTCGGGGACCGGTAAGGAAC